>JBASTF010000403.1:0-2505 GCA_049274755.1 Rubrivivax sp.
TTGTTGTACAGCACTGCAGCGCCGGCGCCGGCGTTCTGCGCGTTGATCGCCTTGATGTAGAACGAGCAGGTGCCGCGGCGCACCAGCACGGCCTCGCCAGCCCAGGTGCCGGCAGGGCGCGCGGTGCACAGGTCGTCGGCGGTGGTCGTCGTGCCGCTCTTGGCCATCACGATGCTGCCGCTGCTCGGCGCGGCCGGCGAGCCGGTGGCGCTGTTGTAGCCATACGGCGTGCCTGCGACGGTGAACGAGCGCTGGGCGTTGTCGAACGATGCGACGCCGATCACCTTGTCACCCACGCCAGGTGCACCGGCGGCGAACAGGCCGTCGGGCGAACTGCCACCGGGGCCGTTGTTGCCGATGGACGCGACCATGATCACGCCCTTGTTCACCAGGCGCGACGAGGCTTGCGCGGTGGGGTACTGCGGCCACTGGCGGCCCGAACCCAGGCTCTGGTTGATGACCTGGGCGCCATCGGCGTAGGCGCGTTCCAACGCCTCGACGATGATGTCGGAATCGGTGGTGCCGGTGCAGCCGAACACGCGGTAGGCCATCAGCTGGGCTTGCGGAGCAACACCCTTCACGCCGCCGCCGTTGGCGCCGACGATGCCGGCCACGTGCGTGCCGTGGCCGGCGCAGTCGTCGGGGTTGGCATCGGGCACGGGCACCAGCGCGTCGCCGGTGCCGCTGGAGTTGTAGGCGTCGCCGACCAGGTCGTAACCCGCGATGACACGGGCGCTGGGGAAGGCCGTTGTGCCATTGGTGCCAGTGCCGCCGAAGGCCGGGTGGTCGATGTCGATGCCGGTGTCGACGATGGCGACCTTCACGCCCTTGCCGGACAGGCCGAGCTGGTTCTGCGCGATGTCGGCGCCGGTGAGGCTGAGTGCGGCCACCATGTCGGGCGACGAGGCTTCGCTCGTGACCACGGGGCGCTGCACGGTCTCCACCGGGTACATGGCCTTCACGCCCTTCAGGCGGGCCAGCTTCAGGCGGTTGGCGGCGTCGACTTCGATCGAGAAGCCGTTGAACAGCGTGTTGAACTCGCGGCGCTCCCTGAAGCGCACACCGGCGGCGCCGGCGTCGCGGCGGAACGCGGCCTTCTCGGCGCGGACTGCGGCCAGCGCGGTGCCGTCGGCCACCGGCGAGCCGGCGAGTTCGACGAACCAGAGCCTGCTGCCCTCGGCTGCCGATTGCGGCACGGTCTGGGCCTGGACCTGTGCTGCAAGCAGCGTTGCTGCCGCAACCGCGGTCAGCATCGGCACCAGGACGTTTCTCTTCTTCATGCGTTCACTCCTGTGAATGGGATGCGCTGATGGCGCATTTCTGAGGCTGCCAAGAGAGGCCTCGTCGGGGCGTGTGGCCCTTGTCGAGTCCGAGGGGCAGGCTGCCGGCTCGCCCCTTCGTGTCAGACCATCTTCGGGTCTGGCGCCACTGTGTAAGCAGAGGGCTTGCCAGGGGGTGGAGGCGTCGACCCCGCATTCGCGGGGGGGTGGCGGTCGCAGCGGTGTGGCTGCCTACAATCGCGCGCCGTGTCTTCTGCTGCTCCTGCCCTCGCCGCCACCGCGCCGCCCTCTGCATTGACGGGTGCGCAGGCCCTGGTGGCGCTTGCGCCGGCGCGTTTTGTCACCACACGCCTGCAGCTCGAACGGCCGCGCGCCGAACACGCAGCCGCGGTGCGCGACAGCGTCAACCATTCGCTGGCCTCGCTGCGCTTCGTGCACTGGGCCCAGCAGGCCTTCGACGAAGACGATGCACGCCGCTTCTGCGAAGCCGATGCCCAGCGTGTGGCTGCCGGCGAGTGCCTGATCTACTTTGCCTTCGAACGCGGCAGCGGCCGCTTCGTCGGCAACCTCGACCTGCACAGCTTCGACTACGCCGTGCCGCGCTGCCAGATCGGCTATGTCGGCGACACCCGCTTTGCCGGCCGCGGCCTGATGCGCGAAGCCGCGCTGGGTTTGATGGAGCTGGGCTTCGAGCTCGGTGTCGAGCGCATCGAGGCCTGGTGCGACCTGCGCAATTCACGCTCCATCCACTTCGCGCAAACCCTGGGCCTGCACTACGAAGGGCTGATGCGCGGTGTGTCGCGCGACCCGCAGGGCCAGCTCTGCGACGAGGTGCTGCTGGCGCGTCTGCGCAGCGACGGCAAACCCGGCTGAGCCCAGTCGCTCGCAGCGGCGACTTCCTACAATCCGGAAGTCCCTGTCCACAAGGCCGCCGCGATGCCCGTCAACCTCAGCGCTCCCGATCCCTCCACCCTGCATGCCGTGGCCGGTGTGCGCCTGGGCACGGCGATGGCCGGCGTGCGCAAGGCCAAGCGCCGCGACCTCGTCGTGATGACGATCGCCGCCGGTGCCAGCGTTGCCGGCGTGTTCACGAAGAACCGCTTCTGCGCCGCGCCGGTGCAGGTCTGCCGCGAACACCTGGCCGCCGGTGCCGGCATCCGCGCCATCGTCGTCAACACCGGCAATGCCAACGCCGGCACCGGTGCCGACGGCCTGGCCCGTGCCC
>JBASTF010000404.1:0-2962 GCA_049274755.1 Rubrivivax sp.
GGCCCTGCTCGGTGCCGACGACCTGCTGCGCCACCTGGACCGCATCCGCGCGCACGACGTGCGCGGCCTGCGCAAGGAACTGGCGCGGCTGCTGGCGCGTTGCGGCGTCGCACGTTTTGTCGTCGATGTCGTCGTGCCGCTGAACATGGCGGTCGGCGACGCCTGGATGCGGGGCCAGCTGGAGATCTTCGAGGAACACCTGTACACCGAGGCGGTGCAGGTGGTGCTGCGCCAGGCCATCGCCGCCATTCCCGAGCCGCAGGGCGACAGCCTGCCGCGGGTGCTGCTGAGCACGCTGCCCGGCGAACCGCATGGCCTGGGCCTGCTGATGGCCGAGGCCATGTTTGCGCTGGAAGGCTGCGACTGCATCTCGCTGGGCGTGCAGACGCCGCTGTGGGACCTGGTGCTGGCCGCCAAGGCGCACCGGGCCGACCTCGTGGCGCTGGGCTTTTCCGGCTGCATGAACCCGAACCAGGTGCACGACGGGCTGGCCGAACTGCGCGGCAAGCTGCCGGCCACGGTGCAACTGTGGGCCGGCGGCAGCGCACCGGTGCTGCACCGGCGGCCGGTGGCGGGTGTGTTGTCGCTGGCGACGCTGGACGCCATCGCGCCGGAACTGCGGCGCTGGCAGGCTGGCGCCTAGAATCGTTACCTTTCCGTCACAGGCAAGGCTTGGCCATGCTGTACCCCGAACTCTTCAAACAGCTCGAAGCCGTGCGCTGGAGCATGGACACCGACATTCCCTGGGATCGTTTCGACGCCAGCCTGCTCAGCGAAGAGCAGGCGCAGACGATCAAGATGAATGCCATCACCGAGTGGGCGGCACTGCCGGCCACCGAGATGTTCCTGCGCGACAACCGCAACGACAGCGACTTCAGCGCCTTCATGAGCGTGTGGTTCTTCGAGGAGCAGAAACACAGCCTGGTCCTGATGGAGTACCTGCGGCGCTTCCGCCCCGACCTGGTGCCCACCGAAGAGGAACTGCACGCGGTGCGTTTCGAGTTCGACCCGGCGCCGGCGCTGGAAACGCTGATGCTGCACTTCTGCGGCGAGATCCGCCTGAACCACTGGTACCGCCGCGCCGCCGAATGGCACAGCGAGCCGGTGATCAAGACGATCTACGAAACGCTGGCGCGCGACGAAGCCCGCCATGGCGGCGCCTACCTGCGCTACATGAAACGTGCGATGACCAAGTTCGGCGACGAGGCCAAGGCCGCGTTTGCCAAGGTCGGCGTGCTGATGGCCAGCGCGCGCCGCACCGCCCAGGCGCTGCACCCGACCAACCTGCACGTCAACGTCAAGCTGTTCCCCAAGGACACGATCCAGAGCCGCCTGCCCAACCCCGAGTGGCTGGAGCAATGGCTGGACAAGCAGATCCAGTTCGACAGCGTCTGGGAGAACAAGGTCGTCGAACGCATCCTGCACAACCTCAGCCTGCTGATGGAGCGCAGCTTCGCCAGCGTGCAGGAGCTCAACCGCTACCGCAAGGAACTGGCGAAGTCGCTGGGGCAGCCGCCGCTGCCGCAGGCGGGCTGAGCGGCGTCAGAGCTTGCTCGACAAGGCGGTCTGCTCGGCCTTGCGTTCGGCGGCCAGCCGCGCCGCCGTCGGCCGCTGTTCGACCAGCTTGGCATAGGCCTTCCAGTCCAGGCCGGCCGCGGCCAGCAGGTCTTCGCCCAGCACCAGGCGCGAGGCCAGCGCCACCAGCGGTAGGCTGGGCCAGGCAGCGCAGTCGGCCAGCGTGAACTGCTCGCCGGCCACATAGGGCGAAAACTTCGCCAGGCGCTGGAAGCCGGCGATGTTTTTCGTCAGCAGCTTGCGTGCACGTTCCTTCGTGCCCTCGCTGACCGTGCCGCCGAAAAACGCCTGCGCATAGAGCTCGCGGGCCACCAGTTCCAGGTGCAGGTCGATGAAGGCGACGAGTTCACGCGCCTTGGCCGCAGCGAAGGGGTCGGCCGGCAGCAGCGGGTGTTCGGGGTGGGCGGCCTCGAGGTAGTCCAGGATCACCTGGCTTTCGCACAAGGCGCCCTGCGGCGTGCGGATGAAGGGGATCTTGGCCAGCGGCGATGCGGCCAGCACCGACTCCTTCACCGAGCCCGTCATCACCCGTTCTTCGTCGAAGGCCAGGCCCTTTTCCAGCAGCGCCAGCTTGACCTTGATGTAGTAGTTCGACAGCGCGAAGCCGCACAGCGTGATCATGGCGGGTGTCTCCTTCCGGTCTTGAAGTCTATGTGCGGTTCACCAGCGCGATGCCTGCCACCACGGCGCCCAGCGCCAGCAGCAGCCGCAGCGTGGCGGGTTCACCGAGGATCAGCACGCCGGCCAGCAGGCCGAAGATCGGCGTCAGCAGCGTGAAGGCCGAGACACGGGTCGCCGGGTAGTGGCGCATCAGCCAGAACCACACCAGGTAGCTGGCGAAGGTGACGACGACGGTCTGGAAGGCCAGCGGCCACAACGACGCCGGGCCGGGCACCACCGCCAGCCGTTCGCCGGCCACCAGCGAGGCCAATGCCAGCGCCACGCCCGACACGGCCAGCTGCCACAGCAGCGTCTTCTCCGGCGCCGCGGTCGACAGCCGGCTGCTGCGCAGCACCAGGGTCGTCAGCCCCCACAACAGCGCGGCGACCAGGCCCAGCGCATCGCCCAGCCATTGCCGTGGCCCGGCGGCGGGTGCGTCGAAACCCTCGAAAAAAGCCCAGACGACGCCGGCAAATGCCACCACCAGGCCCAGCAACTGCAGCGGCCGCAGTTTTTCGTGTGCGCTGATGAAGGGCATGCCCAGCGCCACGACAAAGGGCGCGAGGTAGATGAAGACCACCATGCGCGAAGCGGCCGTGTACTGCAGGCCGACGAAGATGCAGCCGAATTCCACCGCGAACAGCAGGCCGGTGAGCAGGCCGCCGCGCGTGGTGCCATCGTGCTGCCGCAGCGGAATGCCGCGCCAGCGCGCCCAGCCGGCCAGCAG
>JBASTF010000405.1:0-2901 GCA_049274755.1 Rubrivivax sp.
CTGCTGGCCGGCTGCGCCAGCGGCGGCAGCGCCAGCCGCGGCGGCCCGCTGATCGGCTTCAAGGGCATCGCCACCGACACCTCGCGCGACGGGCTGCGTGTGCCCGAAGGTTATGTCGCCAGCGTGCTGGCGCCCTGGGGCGAACCGGTCGGTGTGCCCGGCCGCATGCCGGCCTGGCGCCCCGACGCCGGCGACAGCGCGGCCGACCAGGAAGTGCAGATGGGCATGCACCACGACGGCATCCACTACTTTGCGCTCGACGGTTCCAAGCGTGGTCTGCTGACGATGAACCACGAGTACACCGACGACGGCCTGCTGCACAGCGATGGCATGCGCACCTGGACCGCGGCCAAGGTGCGCAAGGCCCAGGCCGCACACGGTGTGGCCGTCATCGAGGTGCAGGACGACGGGCGTGGCAGCTGGTCGCTGGTGCGGCCCTCGCGCTACGCACGCCGCTTCACCGCCTACACGCCGTTTGCAGTTGGTGGGCCGGCCGCCGGCCACTTGCTGATGCGTACCGCCGCCGACCCCCAGGGCCGCACGGTGCTGGGCACGCTGAACAATTGCGCCGCCGGCATGACACCCTGGGGCACCTACCTCTCCGGCGAAGAAAACTGGGCCGGTTATTTCGCTGGTGGCGACAACCTCACGGCCGACCAGCGCCGCTGGGGCCTGCGCAAGGACGCCTTCTACCGCTGGCCCGAGTTCGACGAACGTTTCGACGCCCGCAAACATCCCAACGAATTCCACCGCTTCGGCTGGGTCGTCGAGATCGACCCCGGCGATCCGGCATCGACGCCGGTGAAGCGCACGGCGCTGGGCCGCGCGGCGCACGAAGGGGCCTGGATCGGCGTCACCGCCGACAACCGCGCCGTCGTGTACTCCGGCGAAGACGCAAGGTTCGAATACATCTACAAGTTCGTCAGCCGCGACAGGATCCAGCCGGGCGGCGCCAAGGCCAATGCCAGCATGCTGGACCACGGCACGCTGTACGTCGCACGTTTCGATGCCGACGGCAGCGGCCGCTGGCTGCCGCTGCTGCACGGCCAGGGGCCACTGACGCCGGCCAACGGCTTTGCCGACCAGGGCGAGGTGGTCATCAAGACGCGCCAGGCCGCCGACCTGCTGGGTGCCACGAAGATGGACCGGCCCGAGTGGCTGGCCATCGACCCCAAGAGCCGCGAGGTGTACTGCACGCTGACGAACAACAGTTCACGCGGCGTCGCCGGCAACCCCGGTGTCGATGCCGCCAACCCGCGCGCCAACAACGTCTTCGGCCAGATCATCCGCTGGAAGGAAGACAGCGACTTCGACGCGCTGCGCTTCAGCTGGAACCACCTGGTGCTGGCCGGCGACCCGGCGAATGCACGGCCCGACGCCCGCGGCAACATCCGCGGCGACCTCTTCGCCTGCCCCGACGGCATCGCCTTCGACAGCCGCGGCCTGCTGTGGATCCAGACCGACCAGGCGGCCTCGCAGATGAACAAGGGCGAACTCGCCAACATCGGCAACAACCAGATGCTGGCCTGCGACACCGTCACCGGCGAAACGCGGCGTTTCCTCACCGGCCCGGCGAACTGCGAGGTCACCGGCTGCTGCTGGACGCCCGACGGGCGCACGATGTTCATCAACATCCAGCACCCGGGCGAAACACCCAGCGAGCGCAGCGACCCCGACGAGCCCGCGAAATACTCGTCCTGGCCGAATCTGCCACGCGGCGGCCGTCCACGTTCGGCCACCGTCGTGATCCGGCGCGCGAATGGGGGCATCATCGGTACATGAGCAGTTCCGCAGTCGCCTGGATCGAACGCGCCCAGGCGGCACGGACACAAGGGGCCCTGGCCGAAGGGCTGGACAGTTCGCGCCAGGCCTGGGAGCTGGCAGCCGACGACGACGAACGCCTGCGCGCCGGCCTGCTGCTGGCGCATTTCCGCTACCGCGGCGGCGCCCTGGTGGCGCTGATCGAGATCGGCGAGCAGATCCTGCCGCTGGCGCGGCGCCTGGCCACGCCGCTGGAGCTGTTCGACCTGCTGCGCATGGTGACGCTCGCCGGCTGCGACACCGGCCGCTTGGACCTGGCGTTTGCCTGCGCCCAGGAAGCCCATGCGCTGGCGCTGCAGATGGGCCAGCGTGGTTCGCTGGCGCTGGCCATCAACGCGCTGGCCTGCTGCTTCGAGCGCATGGGCGACCCCTGGCAGTCCGAACGGCTGATGCTGGAGGCCTTGTCGCTGGCGCGAGAACACGGCGAACAGCACCCGGTCTTCGTGACGTTGAACAACCTGGTGGCGGTGCTGATCGGCATGTACCACCTGCTGCGCGACGCCGTGCCGCTGCACGAGGCGCGTGAACCGCTGCGCCGCGCGCTGCCGTTTGCGCGTGAATCCGGGGTCATGGCCGAGGCCAGCGGCGATGCGTTTTTCAGCGTCTTCGCCGCCGGCAACCTGGGCGAGACCCTGCTGCACCTGGGCCAGCTCGACGAAGCGCGGGCACTGCTGGCACACAACGCCAGCCGCGCCACGGCCATCGGCGCCAGCACCCAGGCCTGGCGCATCCAGTGCACGCTGGGTGAACTGGCGCTGGCCGAAGGCCGTGCCGACGAGGCCTGCCGCCAGCTCGACGCCGTGCTCGCCGATTCCGGCGGCACCGACGCGCCGACCACCCGCATGCGGCTGCACCACGCGCTGTGGCATGCCCATGCCGCGCAGCAGCAGCCGGCCCAAGCCCTGCGCCACCTGCAGCAGTACCTGACGCTGGAACGCCAGCGCTCGGTGCAGCAGCTGCGTGCGCAGTCGCAGCTGCTGGTGACACGCCACGAGATCGAACAAGCCCAGGCCGAGGCGCGCCGCGACCAGCTGACGCGCCTGGCCAACCGGCGCGAGGTGGAACGCCGCTGGCCGGTGA
>JBASTF010000406.1:0-8411 GCA_049274755.1 Rubrivivax sp.
GGTCAGCAGCGCGCGTGGCCGGGCAGGCCGGGCGCCGGCGCGCAGCTGCGCATCCGGCCCATGATGTTGACGACGTTGTGCAGCGTCGCACCCCCGCCGGCACCGGCGATCTTCACGGTGGCCGTGGGTGTCACCGTGCCCTTCATCGCGTCGAAGGCGATGGACTTGCTGTTCGAGCTCAGCGTCACCGGCGTTGCCGCCGCCAGTTGCACGACCTTCAACACGTCGGGGTTGCCGCTGCAGCTGGCGCTGCCGTCGGCATGGCAGCTGCAGTTGGTGGCCGGGCCGGTGTGCACGACGTAGCAGCGGGCGTCGGCGAAGTTCACCCGCAACGTCCGGTTCTGCGCCACGGCCAGGCTGCGTGTGTAGGCAAAGTCGGTTTCGATCGAGGCGGCAACGGATTCGACGGCCTTGCGTTCGCGCAACTGCTGGAAATTCGGCGCCGCGATCCCGGCGACGACACTGGTGACGGCCAGCGTGACCGTGCATTCCACCAGGGTCAGGCCGAGCTGGCGGTGCATCAGGGAGGGGCTGCGTTGCATGGTCGTTTCCTTCGTCGGTGACGGCATGCAGTCACTGTAGGAAACGGCGCTGTTTTCCGCGCCCCTCGCGCGGCGGTGTCGAAGGGTGGCACCACCCGGGTTCCCCCGGGCGGGGGTGTGCCGGGGGGAGAGCTCAGATGTCCCGGATCAGCTGCCGGAACTCGTCGACGTCCTCGAAGCTGCGGTAGACCGAGGCGAAGCGCACGTAGCCGACCTTGTCCATGCGTTTCAGTTCGCGCATCACCAGTTCGCCGACACGGGCGCTGGGCACTTCGCGGGCGCCACTGGCCAGCAGCTTGTCCTGGATGCGCTCGATGGCGGCGTCGACCTGCTCGACGCTGACCGGGCGCTTGCGCAGCGCCAGCAGCATCGAGGCGCGCATCTTCGCGGGGTCGAACTCGACCCGCGCACCGTCCTTCTTGACGACGGCCGGCAGCGCGATCTCGATGCGCTCGTAGGTCGTGAACCGTTTGTCGCAGCCCAGGCAGCGGCGGCGACGGCGGATGACGCCGCCTTCATCGGATTCCCGGGTCTCGACGACCTGGGTTTCGTCGTGGCTACAGAAGGGGCAGCGCATGTCCGCGTCCGACCCAGCAGCCGATGCGGAACCGGCTTGGCCGGGCCGCTGGCGGCGCCCCCCTGGGGGGGAGCGCCGAAGGCGCTTCGGGGGGGGTCACCGGTACACGGGGAAGTCGCGTGTCAGCGCTGCCACCTTCGCACGCACGGCGGCGATGTTGGCTTCGTCGTGCGGCTGGTCCAGCACGTCGGCGATCAGGTGGGCCGTCTGGCGCGCCTGTTCTTCCTTGAAGCCACGGGTCGTCATCGCCGGCGTGCCCAGGCGGATGCCGCTGGTGACCATGGGCTTCTGCGGGTCGTTCGGGATGCCGTTTTTGTTGCAGGTCATGTGGGCCTGGCCGAGGATGGCCTCGGCTTCCTTGCCCGTCAGCCCCTTGGGCCGCAGGTCGACCAGCATCACGTGGCTTTGTGTGCCGCCGCTGACGATGCGCAGGCCACGCGAGATCAGCGTCTCGGCCAGCACGCGGGCGTTGGCGACGACCTGCTGCTGGTAGGCCTTGAACTCGGGCGCCAGCGCTTCCTGGAAGCTCACGGCCTTGCCGGCGATGACGTGCATCAGCGGGCCGCCCTGGATGCCGGGGAAGATGGCCGAGTTGATCTTCTTGGCCACGTCCTCGTTGTTCGTCAGCACGATGCCGCCACGCGGGCCGCGCAGGCTCTTGTGCGTGGTGCTGGTCACCACGTCGGCATGCGGTACCGGGTTCGGGTAGACGCCGGCGGCAACCAGGCCCGCGTAGTGCGCCATGTCGACCATGAAAAACGCACCGACGGCCTTGGCCACCTGGGCGAAACGCGCGAAGTCGATGTGCAGGCTGTAGGCGCTGGCGCCGGCGATGATGAGCTTGGGCTTGGTCTCGTGCGCCAGCTTCTCCATCGCGTCGTAGTCGATGCGCTCCTGCGCATCCAGGCCGTAGCTGACGACCTTGAACCACTTGCCGCTCATGTTCAGCGGCATGCCGTGCGTGAGGTGGCCACCTTCGGCCAGGCTCATGCCCATGATGGTGTCGCCGGGCTGCAGCAGGCCGAAAAACACGGCCTGGTTGGCCTGGCTGCCGCTGTTGGCCTGCACGTTGGCGAACTTGGCGCCGAACAGCGTTTTCAGGCGCTCGATGGCCAGCGTCTCGACGACGTCGACGTTTTCGCAGCCACCGTAGTAGCGCTTGCCCGGGTAACCCTCGGCGTACTTGTTGGTCAGCTGCGAGCCCTGGGCCTGCATCACGGCCGGGCTGGTGTAGTTCTCCGACGCGATGAGCTCGATGTGCTCTTCCTGGCGGCGGTTTTCGGCCTGTACGGCGGCCCAGATCTCGGGGTCGACGTTGGCAAGTGTGGATCGGGAACGGTCGAACACGGCAGTCCTCTTCAGGGGTGAAGGGCCATCGAAGCCCCCATGGCAAGGCACGGGGTCGAGGGCTGCCCAGGCGCACGGCGGGCTGCCGGCAGCGGCTGCCGGCCTGCGCTTCCCGGTGGGTCTATCCACCTCGGGGCCGGGGCGGCCCCTATCGCCAGTCGCGCAGGGTTTCAGTGTAGCGGATGCGGCCTGTTCAGCGAAGCAGGGCCACCTGCTCGCCGGCAGGCGCCACCGGTGCCGCGGGAGCGGCTTCGCGCGTGGCCGGCGCCACCACGTTCGGGGCGTTGAACGGCACGCTCTTGCCGTCGGCCACGCTGCGCATGTAGCCCTGTTCCGAGAGCACGCGGTTGGCATAACCGCCGTCGCCGTCGACCAGGGCCGCGCCGACGTAGAAACGCAGGCCGGCCTGCAGGCTGCCGGCGCGTGCGATGCATTCCTTCAGCACCTGCACACCGACACGCAGGTTGCTGATGGGGTCGAAGGCGGCGTGTGTGCCGCCGAAAGCCTCGTACTTGTCGTCGTGTACCCGCGTCATCACCTGCATCAGGCCCTGGGCGCCGACCGGGCTTTGCGCAAACGGGTTGAAGCTGGATTCGACGGCCATGATGGCCAGGATCAGCGTCGGGTCCAGCCCGGCGCGGCGGCCGATGGTCCAGGCTTCCTGGACCAGGGCGCTGATCGGCTCCGGCGCCACCTTGTAGCGGCGTGCGATCCACTTGGCCACGGCGGCCTGCTGCCGCGTCAGCTCGGCCGGGTCGGTGGCCGTGGCGCGGTTGATGGCCTCGGGCTCGGCCACCGTCGACAGCACGTCGCCGGAGGCCAGCGCACGTTCTTCGTGGCGTTCCTGCAGCCATTCGAAGGCCAGGGTTTCGGCCTGGTGGCGCAGGTCGGCGCGGCCGACGGCAAACACCAGGGCGGCGACCACGGCCAGGCCGACGATGGCCAGCGTGTTGTGGCCGATCTCCAGCAGTCCGTGACCGACGTCACGGCCAAACACCGCGAGCGACCGGCACGCGGCGCGCTGCGCGTCGCGCAGCAGGGCGAGAGCTCTCATTGCAATCCTCTTCCAGCTTCTCAAGCGTCGCCAAGTCCGTCCGGCTGCCAGCTGCAGCGTGGAGGGCGACGACCATAATTGACCGCTTCGGCCACCGCCAACCCTGGGAACGTGGGGCGCGGTGCGAGCGGGAGAAGGGCTTTTGTGCCGGTCCGAGCGATCCCAGTGCCGCAGACTCGGGTAAACCCTGTGAGTTCAGGTTGAGCGGAATTCTAGGAACCGTCTCATACACGGTCAAGAATATAGAAACATCTTTTGAGACCTTGAAGTAATGAAATACCGTGACCTGCGGGACTTCATCGGCCAGCTGGAAAGCCGGGATGCGCTCAAAAAGCTGGCCGAACCGGTGTCTCCGGCGCTGGAAATGACGGCAATCGGCGACAAACTGCTGCGTGCCGGGGGTCCGGCGCTGCTGTTCACGAACCCCGTCGGTTACAAAATTCCCTGCCTCATCAACCTGTTTGGCACCCCTGAACGGGTGGCCCTGGGCATGGGTGCCAGCGCGGCCAGCGAGCTGCGCGAGGTCGGCCAGCTGCTGGCCAGCCTGAAAGAACCCGAACCGCCCAGGGGCTTGAAGGACGCCGGCCGGCTGTTACACATGGCCAAGGCGCTGTGGGACATGAAGCCGGCGCAGCAGCGTCACGCGCTCTGCCAGGAACTGGTGTTCGAAGGCCCCGACGTGGACCTGGGCACGCTGCCGGTGCAGACCTGCTGGCCGGGCGACGCCGGGCCGCTGATCACCTGGGGCCTGGTCATCACCCGCGGGCCGCAGAACGTGGCGGCGCCGCGGCTGCGGCAGAACCTGGGCATCTACCGCCAGCAGGTCATCGCCCGCAACGCCGTCATCATGCGCTGGCTGGCACACCGCGGCGGCGCGCTGGACTTCCGCGAGTTCGCGCGTGTGAACCCCGGCAAGCCTTTTCCGATCGCCGTGGCGCTGGGCGCCGACCCGGCCACCATCCTCGGTGCCGTGACGCCGGTGCCCGACAGCCTGTCGGAGTACCAGTTCGCCGGTCTGCTGCGTGGCAGCCGCACCGAGGTGGTGGCCAGCGGCGTCGGCGACGGGCTGCCGCTGCAGGTGCCGGCCAGCGCCGAGATCGTGCTCGAAGGCCACATCCCGCCAGCCGAGCCAGGGTTCAGCGGCCGGTCCGAACACGGTGTGCCGCTGAAGGAAGCGGGCGGCTACCTGCATGCGCTGGAAGGCCCGTTCGGCGATCACACCGGTTACTACAACGAGCAGGACTGGTTCCCGGTGTTCCGCATCGAGCGGCTGACGCAGCGCCGCGACGCGATCTACCACTCCACCTACACCGGCAAGCCGCCCGACGAGCCGGCGGTGCTGGGCGTGGCGCTGAACGAGGTGTTTGTTCCCATCCTGCAGAAGCAGTTTCCGGAGATCGCCGACTTCTACCTGCCGCCCGAAGGCTGCAGCTACCGCATGGCGATCATCTCGATCAGGAAAGCCTACCCCGGCCATGCCAAGCGCCTGATGTTCGGGCTGTGGAGCTTTCTGCGCCAGTTCATGTACACGAAGTTCATCGTCGTCACCGACGACGACGTGGACATCCGGAACTGGCAGGAGGTGGTGTGGGCCATCACCACACGCATGGACCCGGTGCGCGACACCACCCTGGTCGGCGAGACGCCGATCGACTACCTGGACTTTGCGTCGCCGGTCAGCGGCCTGGGCGGCAAGATGGGCCTGGACGCGACGAACAAGTGGCCGGGCGAAACCCAGCGTGAATGGGGGCGGCCCATCGTCATGGATGCCGCCGTCGAGGCCCGTGTCGAGGCCTTGCTGCAGAACTTGCGTTGAGACAAAAAACCCGCTTGCGCAGCGCGCCGCATTGGCCTACTGTTGAGGTGCCTGCTTGCAGGTAACCCTCGATGGCGCAGTCCCTGCGCATCAGGAGCCCCGGACTTCATATCTCCGGAGCCCCATTGGCGGCTGCGGTCGCCCGCCCCTCTGAGTCGCAAGGTTCAGAGGGGTTCGTCGTTCTGGGGCTGGCTTGGCAAGAGTTCGAACTCGCGCGCCAGCAGCGTGTACGAGCGCCGGCGCACCGCGGGCGCATGGGCCCAGGTGTTGACCACCAGTTCGTCCAGCCCCAGCTGCGCGGCCAGTGCGCGCAGCTTGCGCCCGACCTCGGCGGCCGTGCCGACAAAGGCCTTGGCGCGCAGCGCCTCGATGGCCGGCATCTCGTCGTCGCCGTAGCCCTGCTCGGCCACCGCATCCGGCGGCCGCAGCGGACCCAGCAGGCCACGCTGGCGGTCCAGCCGCCAGCGCTCGCGGCTCAGTGCGTGGTGGCGCGCTTCGCTGTCGCTGTCGGCAGCCAGCGCCCAGACACAAATCGTCGCCTGCGGCTCGGGGTGGCGTTCGCTGGGGCGGTACAGGCGACGGTAGATCTCCAGCGCCTCGTCGCAGCCCTGGCCATCGGTGAAGAAGTAGGCGTAGGCATAAGGCAGGCCCAGGTGTGCGGCGAGTTGTGCGCCGTAGTTCGAGCTGCCCAGCACCCAGAGTTCAGGGGCACGGCCGAAGCCGTCGGTGGCCGGCGGCCGCGGGTGCGCCCACAGGCCCTGGTGGCGCTGGCCCCGTGTCCAGACCTGCAGGTCGGCCACCTGCTGCGGGAAGGCGTCGGCGGCATGGGCTGCGTTCGGGTTCAGTGCCATCGCGGTGCGCATGTCGCTGCCCGGCGCGCGGCCGACGCCGAGGTCGATGCGCCCAGGCGCCAGTGCCTCCAGCACACGGAACTGCTCGGCCACCTTCAGTGCCGCGTAGTGCGGCAGCATCACGCCGGCACTGCCGATGCGGATGCGGTGGGTGCGTGCGGCAATCGCCGCCATCAGGATTTCGGGCGCGCTGCCGACGATGGTCGGCAGCCCGTGGTGTTCGCTGACCCAGAAGCGGTGGTAGCCCAGCGCCTCGCAGTCCTGCGCCAGCGCCAGTGTGTCGCGCAGCGCATCGTCTTCGCCGCGGCCGGCGCAGGCCACCGATTGGTCGAGCACGGACAGCTTCATGGATGGTCACCGCTGCGCATCAGCGCTGCCGCCTTCTCGCCGATCATGATGGTCGGTGCATTGGTGTTGCCCGACACGATGTTCGGCATGATGGACGCATCGACGACACGCAGCCCCTGCACGCCGTGCACACGCAGCTGCGCGTCCACCACGTCCAGCGGACCCGGCCCCATGCGGCAGCTGCCCACCGGGTGGTAGATGGTGTCGGCATGGGCACGGATGAAGGCCTCGATCTGCGCGTCGTCCTGCGCAGCGGCCGACGCCGTCAGCTCGCGGCCGCCGTAGCCCGCCAGCGCCGGCTGGCGCAGGATCTCGCGCATCTGCTTGAAGCCGCGCAGCAGGCGCTCCAGGTCGTCGCGCTCGGCGAAAAACGCCGGGTCGACGACAGGCGGCGCCGTCGGGTCGGGGCCGGACAAGCTGACGCTGCCGCGGCTCTTGGGCCGCAGCAGGCAGACATGGCAGGAATAGCCGTGGCCGAACACCGTTTTGCGGCCGTGGTCGACGAGCTTGCCGATGACGAAGTGCAACTGCAGGTCGGGGCGCTCGACCTCGGGGCTGCTGCGCAGGAAGCCGCCGGCTTCGGCGAAGTTCGTCGTCAGCATGCCGCGACGGTGGGCGCGCCACTCGAAGACGCCTTGCAGCACACGCCAGGCGCCGGCCAGCGACAGCCCGAACAAGTCCTTCAGCCGCGGCGCATCGACCACCTGCACGACATCGACATGGTCGTGCAGATGCAGGCCCACACCCGGCAGGTCGTGCAGCACCTGCAGGCCCAGCTGCTGCAGGCGCTTGCCGGGGCCGATGCCCGACAGCATCAGCAGCTGCGGCGACTGCAGCGCGCCGGCGCTCAGCACCACCTCGCGTCTGGCCTGCAGCGTGCGTGTCGCGCCGCCCTGGCGCAGTTCGACGCCGGTGGCGCGGCGCTGGCCGTCGAACAGCACCCGCAGTACCTGGGCGTCGGTCAGCACCTGCAGGTTCTTGCGGCCCAGGTTCGGCGTGAGATAGGCCTTGGCGGCGCTGCAGCGTTCGCCGTTTTTGTGCGTCACCTGGTACAGGCCCACACCTTCCTGCGTCGCACCGTTGAAGTCGGGGTTGGGCACATGGCCGGCCTGGCGTGCGGCCTCGACGAACACCGGGCCGAAGCGGTTCGGGCTGCGCAGATCCATCACGTTCAGCGGCCCACCGGTGCCATGCCAGTCGTCGGCGCCACGTTCGTTGTGCTCGGCGCGCTTGAAGAAGGGCAGCACCTCGTTCCAGCGCCAGCCGGGGTTGCCGGCCGCGGCCCAGCCGTCGTAGTCCGCGGGCTGGCCACGCAGGTAGATCATCGCGTTGACCGAGCTGCTGCCGCCCAGCACCTTGCCACGCGGCTGGTAGCCGCGGCGGCCGTTGAGCCCGGGCTGCGGCACGGTCTGGAAGGCCCAGTTGGCCTGGCCGTTCTTGGCCAGCAGCGCCAGCCCGGCGGGGCAGTGGATCAGCACACTGCGGTCGGCGGGGCCGGCCTCGACTAGGCAGACGCTGGTGTCGGGGTCTTCGCTCAGCCGCGCGGCCAGCACGCAGCCGGCGGAACCGCCGCCGACGATGATGTAGTCGAACATGCCGTGGTCTTGTCTCCTCGGGTGATCATAGCGACCACCCCGGAGCGCCCCGGCTACTTGCGGATGTGGTCCAGCCCCGGCGCCGGCTGGTAGCCCAGCGCGATGGCCACGGCCTCGTAGCGTGCGGCCAGCACCAGGTTGTCGACGGCGCGGAAATGGCGCGCCAGCTCGTAACACGCGGTTTCATCACCGAGCAGCGAGGCCAGCTGCAGCCAGCCGACATAGCGCTGCACGCCCTGCGGGTCGGTGGAGCGGCGGCTGGCATGGGCCAGGCGCACGGC
>JBASTF010000407.1:0-1865 GCA_049274755.1 Rubrivivax sp.
CGTTCCCGCCGCTGACCGGCGGCGCACGGGTGGCCGGCACGCTGGCGCTGTCGCTGGCCACCTTCATGACGGTGCTGGACACCTCCATCGCCAACGTCTCGATCCCGGCCATCAGCGGCGACCTCGGTGTCAGCCCGACCCAGGGCACCTGGGTCATCACCTCGTTTGCCGTCGCCAACGCCATCGCCGTGCCGCTGACCGGCTGGCTGACGCAGCGCTTCGGCCAGGTGCGGCTGTTCACCGCCAGCGTCGTGCTGTTTGTCATCGCCTCATGGCTGTGCGGGCTGGCGCCGAACATCGAGAGCCTGATCGCCTTCCGCGTGCTGCAAGGCCTGGTGTCGGGGCCGATGATCCCGCTGTCGCAGACCCTGCTGCTGGCCAGCTACCCGCCGGCCCTGGCCGGCATGGCGATGGCCTTGTGGGCGATGACCACGCTGGTGGCGCCCGTGGTCGGGCCGCTGCTCGGCGGCTGGATCACCGACAACATCAGCTGGCCCTGGATCTTCTACATCAACGTGCCGGTGGGCCTGTTCGCGGCGGCGCTGACCTGGTCGATCTACCGCAGCCGCGACCCCGGGCCGCGGCGTGTGCCGGTGGACGCCGTGGGCCTGGGCCTGCTGGTGCTGTGGGTGGGCGCGCTGCAGATCATGATCGACAAGGGCAAGGAGCTGGACTGGTTCGGTTCGCCGCAGATCGTGATGCTGGGCGTGACGGCCGCCGTCGGCTTCGCGTTTTTCCTGGCCTGGGTGCTGACCGAGACCCATCCCATCGTGAACCTGCGGCTGTTCGCGCGGCGCAACTTCCTGATGGGCACGGTGGCGCTGTCGGTGGCCTACGGCCTGTTCTTCGGCAACGTGGTGCTGCTGCCGCTGTGGCTGCAGCAGTGGATGGGCTACACGGCCACCTGGGCCGGCCTGGTCACCGCGCCGGTGGGGCTGCTGGCCATCCTGATCTCGCCGTGGGTCGGCAAAAACGTCGGCCGCATGGACCCGCGCAAGTTGGCCACCGTGGCCTTCCTCGGCTTCGGCGGCGTGCTGTGGATGCGTGCGCAGTTCAACACCCAGGCCGACGTGATGACGGTGCTGATCCCGACGCTGCTGCAGGGCGCGGCGATGGCGTTTTTCTTCGTGCCGCTGCAGGCCATCATCTTCAGCGGGCTGAAGCCCGAGGAGATGCCGTCGGCCTCGGGGCTGTCGAACTTCGTGCGCATCACGGCCGGTGCTTTCGGCACCTCGCTGTTCACGACGCTGTGGGACGACCGCGCGGCCATGCACCACGCGCACATCGCCGAAAGCGTGAACGCCGGCAACAACGCGGCGACGGCGGCGATGGCCCAGCTGGCCGCAGCCGGCCAAAGCCCCGAACAGGCCAGTGCCACGCTGAACCGCCTGATCGACCAGCAGGCCTACACGATGGCGGTGACGGACCTGTTCTGGCTCTCGGCGTTGCTGTTCCTGGCGCTGATCGCCGTCGTCTGGCTGGCCAAGCCGCTGCGTTCAGGCGCTGGCGCTGCCGCGGCCGATGCCGGCGGCGCCCACTGAGGCCAGCTCCGCCAGGCAGCGCAGGCACAGGCAGCCGCTGTAGCGCTGCCGCAGCTCGGCCTGCAGTTCGGCGCTGAGCGTCAGCGTCGAACAGGGGCAGGGCGCGGCGTCGTTCACGCCGCAGTGGAAACCGCCGCCGCAGCGTGGGCAGCGCTCGTCGAGCGGGAGCGGTTGGTTGTCGGTGTCGGGCACCCGCTCAGGCTACCAGCACCAGGGCGCCGGTGCTGCGCCGCGACTCCAGGCGTTCGTGCGCGGACGCGGCGTCGGCCAGGGCATGGCGTTCGATCGGCGGCAGCCGCAGCGTGCCGTCGGCCAGTGCGGCCC
>JBASTF010000408.1:0-5322 GCA_049274755.1 Rubrivivax sp.
GTGTCGTAGCCCGAGACGGCGCCGCCGGCAGGGCCGCGCTGGTCGACGCCGCGCACCGTCAGCCCCATCGGCTGCACGCCGGCCTGGCGCCACTCGGTCACGATGTCGGCATAGGCTTGGCGAAGCAGGCCGCCCAGCGAGCGCCCGAGCTCGGTCTGCAGCACCTTGCGCACCTCGGCACGTTCGGAAACGTCGTCGATGGCGCGGATCATCGCGTGGCCGACGATCTCGGGCCGCAGCGGGTTGCGGTCCTGCTCGCGTCGGCTGTCGCCGAGCAGCGACACCACGTAGGCGCCGAGCTCACGCAACTCCCATTCGCAGGTCTGCGCGATCTCCAGCGCAAAACGTTCGGCCGAGACCTCGAGCTCGAGTTCGCGGTCCTCCACCAGGCTCAGCGCGTCCCAGGAGGTGGGCTGCGGCGTCTCGCCGGCACGCGGCGCCACCTCGCGCAGCAGGCGCTGGTCGAAGCTTTCGTTGAAGGCCAGCGCAAACACCGCTGACTTGCGGTTGAGCTCGAACTGCGCACCCAGCAGCGCGTCGCGCTGGAAGACGTTGTTCGTGGCCAACGCCGCCAGGCCCAGGCTCTCGATCGTGCGCTCGGTGGCGGCGCGCGCGGCGTGTTTGATCCGCTGGACGGCGTTCTCCAGCGGGGCGGGCAGGCGGTGGACGGGATTCGGTTTCATGCGTGCGGACAGCCGCCAAGTATGCGGCAACCGCCCGCCACCGCCCCGGCGCTACTTCTTGGCCAGCGAATCGCGGATCTCGCGCAGTAGCAGCACGTCCTCGGGGGTGGGTGCCGGCGGGGCCGGTGGCGCAGGCGGGGTTTGCTTCTTCAGCCGGTTGATCTGCTTGACCATCATGAAGATGATGAATGCCAGGATGATGAAGTTCACCGACACGGTGATGAAGCTGCCATAGGCGAACACGGCGCCGGCTTTCTTCGCGTCGGCCAGCGTCGTCGCCGTCTGGCCGGCCAGCGGCAGGAAGTAGTTGCTGAAGTCCAGACCGCCGAAGATCTTGCCGACGATGGGCATGATGATGTCGCCGACCAGCGAGTCCACGATCTTGCCGAAGGCACCGCCGATGATGACGCCGACGGCGAGGTCGACGACGTTACCTTTGGTGGCGAATTCCTTGAACTCCGATACGACACTCATGCGGTGCCCTCCAGTGCTGTTGTGTGGTGAACGCGGGCGCCAGCCTCGTGGCGCGCAACGACGGTAGGTCTCGGCGTGTCCGGCGTCAAGTCGGCGATCACGCTGCAGGCGTGCCCGGTGGCCTCGGCTAGAATCCCGGGTTGACCCGAATCCCCAGCACTCGTCGAGGACTTCCATGACGGACATCACCCAGCCGGTCGCCGCGCCCGCTGTCGACCAAGGCCGGCGCACCTGGATCGCCATCACCTGCGGCGCTGGCGCCGTTGGCGGTGCCGCCGTTGCCGTGCCCTTCGTGAGCACCTTCGCGCCGTCCGAGCGTGCACGCGCCGCCGGCGCCCCGGTGCAGGTGGACATCAGCGGCATCAAGCCGGGCGAGAAGCTCACCGTCGAATGGCGCGGCAAGCCGGTGTGGATCGTGCGCCGCACGAAGGAGCAGCTGGCAGCGCTGCCGAAGCTGGATGCGCAGCTGGCCGACCCGAAGTCCGAGCGCAAGACCTTCCCGACCCCCGACTACGCCAACAACGAGTGGCGCTCGATCAAGCCCGAGTTCTTCGTCGGCGTCGGCATCTGCTCGCACCTGGGTTGCTCGCCCACCGACAAGTTCGCCACCGGGGCCCAGCCCTCGCTGCCCGACGACTGGGCCGGCGGCTTTCTGTGCCCCTGCCACGGTTCGACGTTCGACATGGCTGGCCGTGTGTTCAAGAACAAGCCCGCGCCGGACAACCTCGAGGTGCCGCCGCACATGTACCTGTCCGACACCGTCCTCGTGATCGGTGAGGACAAGAAGGCCTGAGCCCGCAGCACAAGAAGACCGAGGTCCATCCATGGCTGAATTCAAGGAACTGCCGGCCGGCGCGCCGGTGACGCAGCAGGTCACGAACTGGTTGGAGAACCGCTTCCCGACCGCGTTCGCCGAGTACAAGAAGCACATGTCGGAGTACTACGCTCCGAAGAACTTCAACTTCTGGTACTTCTTCGGCAGCCTGGCGCTGCTGGTGCTGGTGATCCAGATCGTCACCGGCATCTTCCTGGTGATGCACTACAAGCCCGACGCCGCCAAGGCCTTCGAGTCGGTCGAGTACATCATGCGCGACGTGCCCTGGGGCTGGCTGGTGCGCTACATGCACAGCACCGGCGCCTCGGCGTTTTTTGTCGTCGTGTACCTGCACATGTTCCGCGGCATGATCTACGGCAGCTACAAGAAGCCGCGTGAGCTGGTGTGGATCTTCGGCTGCGCGATCTTCCTGTGCCTGATGGCCGAGGCCTTCATGGGCTACCTGCTGCCCTGGGGCCAGATGTCCTACTGGGGCGCCCAGGTCATCATCAACCTGTTTGCTGCCATCCCCTTCGTCGGCCCCGACCTGTCGCTGCTGATCCGCGGCGACTACGTTGTCGGCGACGCCACGCTGAACCGCTTCTTCAGCTTCCATGTCATCGCCGTGCCGCTGGTGCTGCTGGGCCTGGTGGTGGCGCACCTGCTGGCGCTGCACGACGTGGGCTCGAACAACCCCGACGGCGTCGAGATCAAGGCCAAGAAGGACCCGGCCACCGGCATCCCGCTGGACGGCATCCCCTTCCACCCGTACTACACGGTGCACGACCTGGTGGGCGTGTCGGTGTTCCTGATGATCTTCAGCGCGGTGATCTTCTTCGCGCCCGAAGGCGGCGGCTATCTGCTGGAGTACAACAACTTCATCCCGGCCGACCCGCTGAAGACGCCGGCGCATATCGCCCCGGTCTGGTACTTCACGCCGTTCTATTCGATGCTGCGCGCCGTCACCGACGAGATGGTCACGGTGCTCGCGGCACTCGTCGCCGTCGCCGGCGCGCTGGCCTTCCTGAAGGGCGGCTTCAAGGGCATCTGGAAGTTCGCGCCGCTGGTCGCCGCCGTGGTCGTGGCCGCGCTGCTGAAGACCTTCGACGCCAAGTTCTGGGGCGTGGTGGTGATGGGCGTGGCGGTGCTGATCCTGTTCCCGCTGCCCTGGTTCGACCGCAGCCCGGTGAAGTCCATCCGCTACCGTCCGAACTGGAACCTGTGGCTGTACGGCATCTTCGTCATCAACTTCTTCGTGCTGGGCTACCTCGGCATCAAACCGCCGTCGGTGGGGGGCACGCTGGTGTCGCAGGTCGGCACGCTGTTCTACTTCGGCTTCTTCCTGCTGATGCCGTGGTGGAGCCGCATTGGCGAGTTCAAGGCCGTGCCCGACCGCGTGACGTTCCACGCCCACTGAAGAAGAGGCAGCGAAAGCCACCAACATGAAGAAACTCCTCCTCTCCCTGCTGGCCAGCCTGTCCATCTTCGGTTCGGCCCAGGCTTCCAGCGAAGGTGCGGCCTGGGACAAGTTCCCGGTCGAACGTGTCACCGACATGGCCGCGCTGCAGAACGGTGCCAAGCTGTTCGTCAACTACTGCCTGAACTGCCACCAGGCGGCGTTCATGCGCTACAACCGGCTGCGCGACATCGGCCTCAGCGAGCAGCAGATCAAGGACAACCTGATCTTCACCGGCGCCAAGGTCGGTGAACTGATGAAGGCTTCGCTGGACGCCAAGGACGCGAAGGACTGGTTCGGCGGCGTGCCGCCCGATCTGACGCTGATCGCGCGTTCGCGCGCCGACGGTTCCAAGGGCACGGGTGCCGACTACATCTACACCTACCTGCGCAGCTACTACCGCGACGAGACCAAGGCCACTGGCTGGAACAACCTGGCCTTCCCTGGTGTGGGCATGCCGCATGTGCTGTGGCAGTTGCAGGGCCAGCAGCGCGCCGTGTACACCGAGGAGAAGGACGCACACGACCCGTCCAAGACCGTGCACCAGTTCAAGAGCTTCGAGGCCATCGCGCCGGGCACGCTGTCGCAGGCCGACTACAACCTCGCCGTCGCCGATCTCGTCGCCTTCCTGCAGTGGATGGGCGAGCCGGTGCAGAACAGCCGCACGCGGCTGGGCGTGTGGGTGCTGATCTTCCTGGGCGTGTTCACGGTGATCGCCTGGCGCCTGAACGCGGCGTACTGGAAGGACGTCAAGTAAGGTCGTCCGACGCCACCCCGACGCCAGCGCAGTGGGGGCCTTGCCCGCGCCCACTGCGTTTGTTTCTTTTCTCCCCGGGACCCACAAGGTCCCATTGATGACTGAGGGCCCCTCGCCATGATGGTGCTTTACTCCGGAACCACCTGCCCCTATTCGCACCGCTGCCGTTTCGTGCTGTTCGAGAAGGGCATGGACTTCGAGATCCGCGACGTCGACCTGTTCGCGAAGCCCGAGGACATCGCGCTGATGAACCCGTACAACGAGGTACCCATCCTGGTGGAGCGCGACCTCATCCTGTACGAGTCGCACATCATCAACGAGTACATCGACGAGCGTTTCCCGCACCCGCAGCTGATGCCGGGCGACCCGGTGGCGCGTGCCCGTGTGCGCCTGTTCCTCTTCAACTTCGAGAAGGAACTGTTTGCGCATGTGAACCTGCTGGAAGGTCGCGGCAGCAACGGCCACAAGGCCACCGACAAGCAGCTGGAGAAGGCGCGCGGCCAGATCCGCGACCGCCTGACGCAGCTGGCGCCGATCTTCCTGAAGAACAAGTACATGCTGGGCGACGACTTCAGCATGCTCGACGTGGCCATCGCGCCGCTGCTGTGGCGTCTGGACTACTACGGCATCGACCTCAGCAAGAACGCCGTGCCGCTGCTGAAGTATGCCGAGCGCATCTTCTCGCGCCCGGCCTATATCGAGGCGCTGACGCCGTCCGAAAAGGTGATGCGCAAGTAAGGCGCGGCGCGCAATGGTTTCGCCCAGCGACAACCAGGGCACGTCGACGCGGCCCTATCTGCTGCGTGCACTGCACGATTGGTGCACCGACAACGGTTTCACGCCCTACATCGCCGTTTTCGTCGACAGCCGCGTGCAGGTGCCGATGGAGTACGTGAAGAACAACGAGATCGTGCTCAACGTCGGCTTCGAGGCCACCTCGGGGTTGAAGCTGGGCAACGAGTTTGTCGAGTTCAAGGCGCGCTTCGGCGGCAGCTCGCGCGACATCGTCGTGCCGGTGGACCATGTGGTGGCCATCTACGCCCGCGAGAACGGCCAGGGCATGGCCTTCCCGGTGCCCACCGACAGCGGCAGTGCCGCGGCCCCGGCCGAAGCGCCGCGCCCGGCGGCTGCCGAAACC
>JBASTF010000409.1:0-2299 GCA_049274755.1 Rubrivivax sp.
GGGCACGGCCGGCTTCCCAGGCGCCGCCCAGCGGCCCGCCGACGGCGGGCTCTTCAGCGCGCATACAGGCCGAACTGGATGCCGGCGTTGCGGTTGCGGCCACGGTCGTCGATCACGCGCATGCGGCGCTCGAGGTCGTGGATGTCGACCGACTCGGCCAGGAAGGCTTCGTCGCGTTCGCGCTGCGACTCGACGGTCGGCAGCAGATTCTTCAGCAGGTTCAACAGCGTGTTCATGGTGGGAAGTCCTTTGTGGGGACTGTGTCTAGGGTTAACCCTAGAGACACTGTAGCGCTGCTGCGAAAACCCTGCTGTGAGGAGTTTCGGGTTTTCCCTTGGTTTTGGTCAGAGAGGTTAGAAGAATCTCACAGCTCAAGAGCCATGAATATTAAGTGTGCAATCACTTAGATGTTGCCTGTTCAAACCAACCCCAGCAGGCGCTTGGCGTTCTCTTTCAGGATCAGTGGCTTCACCTTGTCCTTGAAACCGGCTTCCTCGAAGTCCTTCAGCCAGCGGTCCGGCATGATCAGCGGGAAGTCGCTGCCGAACAGGATGCGGTCCTTCAGCAGCGTGTTGGCGTACTGCACCAGCTGCGCCGGGAAGTACTTCGGGCTCCAGCCCGAGAGGTCGATCCAGATGTTGGGCTTGTGCATCGCCAGGCTCAGCGCCTCGTCCTGCCAGGGCCAGCTGGGGTGGGCGACGACGATCTGCATGTCGGGGAAATTGATCGCCACGTCTTCCAGCAGCATCGGGTTGCTGCTTTGCAGCCGCAGGCCGCCGCCGCAGCGCATGCCCGAGCCGATGCCCGAGTGGCCGCTGTGGAAGATGGCCGGCAGCTTGTGTTCGGCGATCACCTCGTACAGCGGCCAGGCCATCTTGTCGGCCGGTTCGAAGCCCTGCACCGTGGGGTGGAACTTGAAGCCCTTGACGCCGTAGTCCTCGATCAGCTTGCGCGCTTCGCGGGCGCCCATCTTGCCCTTGTGCGGGTCGATGCTGGCGAAGGCGATCATGATGTCCGCGTTGGCCATCGCCGCCTCGGCGATTTCCTCGTTCGGGATGCGGCGCCGGCCGAGCTGGGTTTCGGCGTCCACCGTGAACATCACGAAGCCGATCTTCTGCTCGCGGTAGTAGGCCAGGGCCTCGGCCATCGTCGGCCGCTTGCTGGAGCCGAAGTACTTGTCGGCGGCGCGGTCGTACTCCTCGCCGTAGCTGTCGAAGGGGTTCCAGCACGACACCTCCAGGTGGGTGTGGGTGTCGATCGCGATCAGGTCTTCGTGTTTCACGGCAGCTCCGGCGAATTGTTTATGAAGATGAACTAGTTGCCGGCATCTTCGATCCACGATCACTGTGATTGCGAGCGGGAAAACCCCGATAGCGCGCCAATCAACACGGGTTTCCCCGGAGGCGCGGCATCTCAACTAGTTATTAAATTGAACTAGTTGAAGGAGTTGTCGTGATGACTGCGAGCTTTGCCCCCGCCACCGGCCTGCTGGCCCAGCTGCCGCTGCTGCGTGTTGAAACCGCGGGCGCGCTGGTGCACCTGCGGCTGCTGCGCCCGGCCAAGCGCAACGCCATCAACGACCAGCTGATCCAGCAGATCCACACGGCGATGGTCAACCTGCCGGCGGAAACCCGCGCCCTGGTGCTCAGCGGCGAAGGCTCGCATTTCTGCGCCGGGCTGGACCTCTCGGAGATGAGCGAGCGCAGCACCTTCGACGGGGTGCACCACTCTCGCATGTGGCATGCGGCGATGGACGCCATCCAGTTCGGCCCGGTGCCGGTGGTGGCGGTGCTGCATGGCGCCGTCGTCGGCGGCGGGTTGGAACTGGCCAGCAGCACCCACATCCGCGTCGCCGAGGCCAGCACCTTCTACGGCCTGCCCGAAGGCCAGCGTGGCCTGTTTGTCGGCGGTGGCGGCTCGGCACGGGTGCCGCGGCTGATCGGCTTCTCGCGCATGAGCGACATGATGCTGACCGGCCGTGTGCTCGATGCCGACGAAGGCCAGGCCGCCGGCCTGTCGCACTACCGCGTGGCCGATGGCCAGGGCCTGGCCAAGGGCATCGAGCTCGCCGGCAAGATCGCCGCCAACGCGCCGCTGTCGAACTACGCGGTGATGCAGGCGCTGCCGCGCATCGCCGACCTGTCGCAGAGCGACGGCCTGTTCGTCGAATCGCTGATGGCCGCCATCGCCCAGGGTGACGATGCCGCCAAGCAGCGCATGCGCGACTTCCTCGAAGGCCGCGCCGGCAAGGTGGCGAAGTCGTGAGCGCCGCGCCCCGCTACCGCGACGTGCGTGTCGG
>JBASTF010000410.1:0-3741 GCA_049274755.1 Rubrivivax sp.
GTCGCGCTGCATCGTGGCAGCCAGGTCGGCCGCGCTGCCGCCGCTGGGCTCCAGGCCCAGCTTCGCAAAACGTTCGCGCAGGCTGGCATCGGCCAGGGCCTTGTTGATGGCGGCGTTGAGTGCACGCAGCGTGGGCTCGGGCGCTTTTGCCGGTGCGTAGACGGCGAACCAGCCGCTGCCTTCGACGCCGCGCAAGCCAGCTTCGGTGGCCGTCGGCACATCGGGCAGCAGCGGGCTGCGTGCGGCGCCTGAGGTGGCCAGCACACGCAGCTTGCCGCTGCGGTGCAGTTCCACCTGTTCGGCCAGCACGTCGATGCCGGCCGTGACCTGGTTGCCGACCAGGGCGTTGATCAGCGGCGCGCCGCCGGCGAAAGGCACGTGCACCAGGTCGACGCCGGCGCCACGGGCCAGCATCGTGCCGAAGAAGTGCGGCAGGCTGCCCGGCGCCGGGCTGCCGAAGTTGGCGGCCTTCTCGTTGCCGCGGTACCAGGCCACGAGTTCGGGCAGCGTTTTCGCCGGGTGTGCAGCGTTGACGGCCACGCCGAACTGGAAGTTGGCCACCGCGGCCACCGGCGCGAAGTCGCTGGCCGGTTCGTAGTTCAGCTTGCTGAAGACCATCGGCGCCAGCACCGGCACGACGATGGGCGCCAGCATCAGCGTGCTGCCGTCGGCGGGCGCACTCTTCAGCAGTTCGGCGGCAATGCGGCCACCGGCACCGGGTTTGTTCTCGACGACCACGGGCTGTTTCAGATCGGCCGCCATGCGTTCGGCCAGCAGCCGCGCCGCCACGTCGGCCGAGCCGCCGGGCGGGAAGCCGACCAGGATCTTCACCGGCCGGTCCAACTGGGCCTGCAGCCCGGCGGCGGCCAGCAGCAGCGTGGCGGCCACCCAGGCCCGCCGTGTCGTCGTTGTCGTCAGCATGTCTTCGTCTCCTTCACCGGTTCACCATTGACCGAAAAAAACGCCGGCCTTCTTGTGGTTGTTCGTGGCCGCGGCCACGGCGGCCTCGGTCACCGTGCTGCGGTGTTTGCGCCGTGCCAGGAAGTCCAGCAGCTGGTCGCGCAGCGTGGCGCGCAGCGCGGCGGTGCCGGCGTCGCGGCCCAGGTCCTGGAACTCCTGCGGGTCGGCCTGCAGGTCGAACAGCTGCTCGGCTTCGTCCAGCCAGTAGACATAGCGCCAGCGTTCGCTGCGCAGGCTGAAGGCGCGGCATTGCTGCACCGTCTTGCCGAGCAGCTGGCGCGCCTGGCGGTAGCTGTAGTCGAGCTCGCTGTAGGCAAAGCTGCGCCAGTCGGCCGGTGTTTCGCCGCGCAGCAGCGGCAGCAGGCTGCGGCCTTCGATGCGGTGGCCGGGCACCGGCACCCCCAGCGTTTCCAGCACCGTGGGCACCACGTCCACACCTTCGACAAAACGGGTGTCGACAGTGCCACGTGTGGCGTCGGCTTCGCGGCGCGGGTCGACGACGATGAAGGGCAGCTTCTGCACCGTGTCGTGGAACAACTCCTTTTCGCCCAGCCAGTGGTCGCCGAGGAAGTCGCCATGGTCGGCGGTGAAGACGATCAGCGTGTCGTCGAGCCGGCCGCTGCCGGCCATGTGCTCGAACAAACGGCCCAGGTGGTGGTCCAGCTGCGAGATCAGGCCCTGGTAGGCCGGGCGCACCGTGCGGATGCAGTCGGCGTTCTGGAAGCTGACACATTCCTCCTGCTGCCGGTAGGCGGCAACCACCCGGTGGGCGTCGCGCAACTCGTCGGCGCTGCGCTGCACCGGCAGGCACTGGTCGGCCGTGTACATCGCGTGGTAGGGCGCCGGTGCCATGTAGGGCCAGTGCGGCTTCACATAGCTGAGGTGCAGCACCCAGGGGCGGCTGCCCATGCGCTGCATGAAGGCCATGGCCTGGTCGGTCATGTAGGCGGTTTCCGAATGCGGCTCGGCCACCCGCGCTGGCAGGTGCACGTTGCGCATGAACCAGCCGCTTTGCACGCTGCCGTCGGCACCGATGCCGGCGATGACATGCTCGGTCCAGGGGTCGTCGCCGTCGTAGCCGTGGCGGCGCAGGAAGGCCGGGTAGCCGGATTCGTCGCCCGGGCTGTGGTGGCCGTCGTAGCGGTCGATCTCGGTGAAGCCGCCGTGTTCGAGCAGGCGGCCGAGTTCGCTGCCGCCATCCAGCTGCAGCCGGGCCAGGCCGGCGCGGTCGGGCATCACATGGGTCTTGCCGGCCAGCGCCAGTTCCAGCCCCTGGCCACGCAGCAGTTCACCCAGCGTCACCTCGCCCACCGACAGCGGCACACGGTTCCAGGTGGCGCCATGGGTGATGGGGTAGCGGCCGGTGTAGAAGCTCATGCGGCTGGGGCCGCAGACACCGCTGTTGGCAAAGGCGTTGGCGAAGCGCACGCCGCGTGCGGCGAGTGCGTCGAGGTTGGGCGTCTTCAGGTCGGGGTGGCCGGCGCAGCCCAGGTGGTCCCAGCGCAGCTGGTCGGCCATGATGAAAAGCACGTTCATCGGGGTGGCGCCGCGTCAGTCCAGGCTGAGGCCGATGCGCTTGGCCACCACCGCCCACTTGCGCGAGATGGCGCCCAGCGTCGTGGCGGCAGTGGCCGGCGTGGAGGCGACGATGCTCTGGTCGGTGGCCTGCAGCTTGGCGGCCACGTCGGGCTGGCGCAAGGCCTCGACCACCGCCTTGTTCATCGCATCGACGATGGCCTGCGGCGTGCCGCGCGGCGCAAACAGCGCCAGCAGGAAACTGGCGTCGTAACCCGGGTAGCCGGCCTCGGCCACCGTCGGCACCTCGGGCAGCACCGGTGAACGCTGCGTGCCGGAGACGGCCAGCGCCACCAGGCGGCCGCTTTTCACATGCGGCGCCACCGTGGGGCCGGCGAGGAAGCCGCAAGGCACCTGGCCGCCGATGACGTCCTGCATCGCCGGCGCCGGGCCCTTGTACGGGATGTGCTGCAGCTCGATGCCGGCGGACGACAGCAGCAGCTCCATCGCCAGGTGGCCGGGAGCACCGGCGCCGCCCGAGGCATAGGACAGCGGGCTGGCCTTGGCCAGCTTCACGAAGTCGGCCAGTGTCTTGGCGCCCAGCGCCGGGTTGCAGACCAGGGTCTGGCTGAAGCTGCTGGTCAGCACCACCGGCACGAAGTCGTCGACCTTGAACGGCAGCTTGGCGTAGACATGCGGGTTGATCGTCACGACGGCGTCGGTGGCGAAGAACCAGGTGTGGCCGTCGGGTGCGGCACGTGCCGCTTCGCCGGCGCCGAGGTTGCCGCTGGCGCCGGGCTTGTTTTCCAGCACCAGCGGCTGCTTCAGCACCGGCTGGATCTTCTCGATCACCGTGCGCAGCACGATGTCGCTGGGCCCGCCGGGCGGGTAGGGCACGACGACGCGCATCGGCTTGTCGGGCCAGGCCAGGGCCAGCGGCGCAGACAGCGCCAGCAGCAAGGTGGTGACGGCAGCACGCATGGCAGATCCTTCATCGGCGGTGGACGGCGACGGGTAATCTACGGCCCGGACCGATGATTGTTGAAAACAACCACCCTCCGTGATGACCCTGAGTCTGCGCAACCCGCAAGGGCTGGACGAGTTGCTGAACTACCGGCTGCTGCGCCTGTTCTCGACCAGCGGTGCGCCGGTGATCCGGCTGCTGGAAGGGCGCTACGGCATCGCCCGCCGCGAATGGCGGCTGCTGGCGATGCTGGCCTCGCAGGGGCCGCAGTCGCCGTCGCGGCTGGCCGAGCAGGTGCAGCT
>JBASTF010000411.1:0-5192 GCA_049274755.1 Rubrivivax sp.
AACCAGCGTTCACGCAGTGCATGCCAGCGCTCGATCCAGCCCAGGCCGTGCAGCGCCGCGCCCAGCAGGGCGCCGGCCAGCGCACCGCTGCTGTTCAAGGCCCAGTCCTTCAGCGACGGGTGGCGGCCCGGCAGACAGGTCTGTGCCACCTCGCAGGCGTATGACAGCGCTGACGGCAGCAGCAGCGCCAGCAGCAGCGACGCCAGGCGCCCCATGCCGCTGCGCCGCGCGGCGATCAGCAGCAGCGCGCCCAGCGGCATGTAGCCCACGAGGTTGGACCAGGTGTCGAAGGGGTCGTGCCAGGGCCACCAGGTCAGGCGCAGCAGCGCCGTCAGGTCCTGGCCCGGCGGCCAGCGCCAGCCGGTGAAGGGGAACAGGCTGGCATACAGCACCAGCGCCGCGTACACCAGGGCCAGCGGCGTGGCCGAACTGCGGTGGCGCAGCGGGGCCCTCATGCCGGCGGCCTCAGAAGGGCTTCACGACCACCAGCACGACGATGGCGGCGAACAGCAGCACCGAGGCTTCGTTGAACAGGCGGTACCAGCGGTGGCTGCGCTTGTTCGCCAGGTTCTCGAAGCCGCGCAGCAGCGAGCGGCACATGTGGTGGTAGCCGATGGTGCCGACGACGAGCAGCAGCTTGGCATGCAGCCAGCCGCCCTTGATGCCGTAACCCAGCCACAGCACCAGGCCCAGCAGCAGCGCCGGGATCATCAGCAGGCTGCTGAAGCGGTAGAGCTTGCGCGCCATCAGCAGCAGACGTTCACGTTCGGCGTGGCTGTCGGCCGGCACCATGGCCAGGTTGACGAAGAGGCGCGGCAGGTAGAACAGACCGGCAAACCAGCTCGCCACGAAGACGATGTGGAAGGCCTTCAGCCAGAGATAGGTCATCGACCCATTATGGCCGGCACAAAAAAGAGGCCCCAGCGCGGGGCCGGGGCCGGCAAGCCTTGTCGCTGTCATCACGGCAAGGCACCTGCTCAGGGAGGAAAAGCAGGGAATGACCACCTTGCGGCTATCATTCGCTAACTACTTTAGCAGAGTGATTTGCGGCGCGCCACCCGCATTTGCCGGGTTCCCTGGCACCGCCGCGGGCCCTGCAGGAGCCTGCCTTGCGTACCCCCCCGCCCTACCCCGCGAGCCGCCCGCGCCGGCTGCGCAAAGACCCGTTCACGCGTGCCCTGGTGCGTGAACATCGGCTGGCGCCAGAAGACCTGATCCTGCCGGTGTTCCTGCTCGACGGCCGCGGGCAGAAGCAGGACGTGGCCAGCATGCCGGGTGTGCAGCGGCTGAGCCTGGACGGCATCTTCGGCCTTGCCGAACAATGTGTGCATCTCGGCATTCCGGTGATGGCGCTGTTCCCGGTGATCGAGCCGGCGCTGAAGACACCGGACGGCCGCGAAGCGGCCAATCCCGACGGCCTGGTGCCACGCGCCGTGCGCGAACTGAAGTCGCATTTTCCGCAGTTGGGCCTGCTGACCGACGTCGCGCTGGACCCCTTCACCAGCCACGGCCAGGACGGCCTGCTCGACGACAGCGGCTACATCCTGAACGATGAGACGGTGGCCGTGCTGCGCCAGCAGGCCCTGGTGCAGGCCGAGGCCGGCGTCGACGTCGTGGCACCCAGCGACATGATGGACGGGCGCATCGGCGCCATCCGCAGCGCGCTGGAGCAGCGCGGCCTGATCCACACCCGCATCATGGCCTACAGCGCCAAGTACGCCAGTGCCTTCTACGGCCCGTTCCGCGACGCAGTGGGCAGTGCCGGCAACCTGGGCAAAGCCGACAAGAAGGTCTACCAGATGGACCCCGGCAACAGCGACGAGGCCCTGCGCGAAGTGGCGCTGGACATCGCCGAGGGCGCCGACATGGTGATGGTCAAGCCCGGCATGCCCTACCTCGACATCGTGCGCCGCGTGAAAGACGAATTCCGCGTGCCCACGTTCGCCTACCAGGTGAGCGGTGAATACGCGATGCTGAAGGCGGCAGCGCAGAACGGCTGGCTGGACCACGACGCGGTGATGATGGAATCGCTGCTGGCCTTCAAGCGTGCCGGCGCCGACGGTGTGCTGACGTATTTCGCGCTCGACGCTGCGAAGAAGCTGCGCGAGCGCTGATGCGGGTCTTCCACGTCGACAGCGCCGGCATCACCGAGCTGCCGGCCCCGCCTGCGACGCTGCCCGAGCGGGGCTTCGTCTGGATCGGCAGCGCACGCCGCGAGTTCGAACTCGGCAGCGCCGCGCTGCAGGCCACGCTGCAGCGCTGGGGGCTGACGCCGCTGGTCGACCTGCATGTCTCCGACCTGCTGAACAACCAGCTGCCCAGCCACTTCGACTACACCAGCTGGTACGACCTGCTGGTCTTCCGCCGACTGGCGGCCAGCGCCGGCAGCGCCGAACTCTTTGTCGACGACGCGCATGGCACGCTGGCCAGCGCCAAACGGGCACTGGCCTCGATCGACACCAGCCCGGTGGGTTTCGCCGTCTTCGACCGTGTGCTGATCACCGTGCACCCGACCGACTGCGTGGTGCGCGACTTCTTTGCGCAGCGCCTGGCCAGTGCCGGCGCGCGTTTGCCGGCCAGCCCCGCGGACCTGATGCTGCGCATGGTCAACCACATGGTCGACAGCTACCTCGAGCTGCGCCGGCTGCTGACCCGCCAGCTGGCCTATCTGCAGCAGGAACTGCTGGACCCGCGCAGCCGCTTCGACGACTGGCAGTTCCTGCTCGACTCGCGCAACGCGCTGCACCTGCTGGAAGACACCTGCGAAGACCAGCGCAGCGCCGTGCAGGAATGGATCGACGCGCTCGACGAATGGGCCGAGGAAACCGAACCGCAGGGGCGGCGCGAGCGGGAACTGCTGCGGGTGCGTTCGCGCGACGTGCTGGAACATGTGGAGCGTGTGCTCTCGCATGTGCGGCGGCTGGAGCAGAGCGCCGAAACCGCAGTGCAGATGCACTTCAGCGCCCTGGGCCACCGCACCAACGACATCATGCGCACGCTGACGGTGCTGACCGCCATCTTCCTGCCGCTGAACCTGATCACCGGCTTCTTCGGCATGAACTTCGACTTCCTGCCGCTGATCCACAGCAGCGCCGGCTTCTGGGCCGCGTTTGCGGCCATGGTCGGCGTCGGCCTGGGCCTGGTGCTGTTCTTCTGGCGCAAGCGTTACCTGGGCAGCCAACGCGGATGACAACCACAAAACGCCAGCTCTGGGTGCTGGTGCTGCTGACCCTGGTGTGGGGCCTGAACTGGCCGGTGATGAAGATCGGCGTCAGCGGCACGCCGCTGCATCCGGGCAGTTATCCGCCGCTGAGTTTTCGCGCGATGAGCATGCTGCTGGGCCTGCCGGTGCTGGCCGCCGCGATGCTGCTGCTGAAGATCCCGCTGCGGCTGCCGCGTCAACACTGGCGCGAGCTGGTGCTGCTGACGCTGTCCAACCTCATCGTCTGGCACGTCGTCGTCATCGTCGCCGTGCAGCAGCTGAGTTCGGGGCGCGCCGCCATCCTCGGTTATTCGATGCCGATCTTCGCCGCGCTGTGGGGTGTGCTGGTGTTCCGCGAACGGTTTGGCCTGCGCCAGGGTGTGGCCGTGCTGGCCGCCGGCACCGGCACGCTGCTGCTGCTGGCCCACGAGTTCGGCAAGCTCGGCGGCGCGCCGCTGGCCGCCGGCGCCGTGCTGCTGGCCGCCTGCATCTGGGCCTTCGGCACCCACCAGCTGCGGCGCTCGACGATGCCGGTGCACCTGCTGACCACCGTGTTCTGGATGACGGCGCTGACGGCCGCCGTCGTCAGCCTGCTGTCGCTGCTGCTGGAGCGCGGGCGCTGGGCCGCGCCGCCGGCCCATGTCAGCTGGGCCATCGCCTACAACGCCATCGGCGTTTTCGGTTTTGCCCATGCCGCCTGGTTCTACCTGGCGCGCAGCATGCCGCCGGTGGCCAGTTCGGTCAGCGTGATGCTGATCCCGGTGCTGGGCACCTTCAGCGGCGCCTGGCTGCTGAACGAAGCCCTGCACTGGCAGGACTTCGCGGCGATGGTCTTAATGGTGGTGGCGATCGCCGCCGTGCTGATCCAGCCCGCAGCGCTCAGCCCCGCTGGTACGGATCGCTGAAACCCAGGCCGCGCAGGATCTCGGTCTCGCGCGCCTCCATTGCCGTGGCCTCGTCGTCGGCCTCGTGGTCGTAACCCTGGGCGTGCAGCGTGCCGTGCACCAGCAGGTGGGCGTAGTGCGCCTCCAGTGGGATGCCGAGTTCACGCGCTTCCTGCTCGACCACCGGCGCGCAGAGCACGAGGTCGGCCACGACCAGCGGCTCCTGCGTGTAGTCGAAGGTCAGCACATTGGTCGCGTGGTCCTTGTGCCGGTAGTCGCGGTTCAGCGCCCGGCCTTCGTCGGCACCGACGACGCGCACGGTGATCTGGCCCGGCAGTTCCAGCGCCGCCCGCATCCAGCGCTTCACGCGGTGGCGCGGCAGGGCCTCGCGGTGCCTGGCATCGGCGAACTGCAGCGACAGCGTGAGTTCAGGCGCCACGGGGCGGCCTTGCAATGTCGTAGGCCTCGACGATGCGCGCCACCAGCGGGTGGCGCACGACGTCGGCGGCCGTGAAGTCGGTGAAGGCGATGCCGGGCACACGGGCCAGCACCTGGCGTGCGTCGACCAGGCCGCTGGCCGTGCCCTGCGGCAGGTCGATCTGGCTGACATCGCCGGTGACCACGCAGGTGCTGCCGAAGCCGATGCGCGTGAGGAACATCTTCATCTGCTCGCGTGTGGTGTTCTGCGCTTCGTCGAGGATGACAAACGCATGGTTCAGCGTGCGCCCGCGCATGAAGGCCAGCGGCGCGATCTCGATCAGCCCACGCTCGAAGGCCTTGGCCACGCGGTCGAAGCCCATCAGGTCGTACAGCGCGTCGTACAGCGGGCGCAGGTAGGGGTCGACCTTCTGCGCCAGATCGCCGGGCAGGAAACCCAGGCGCTCGCCGGCTTCGACGGCCGGACGTGTCAGCACGATGCGCTGCACCCCCTGGCGCTCCAGCGCGTCGACGGCGCAGGCCACGGCCAGGAAGGTCTTGCCGGTGCCGGCCGGGCCGACGCCGAAGGTGATGTCGTGCGCCAGCATCTGGCGCAGGTACTGCGTCTGGTTCGGCGTGCGCCCGCTCAGGTCGGCATGGCGGGTGCGCAGCACCACGGCGCCGTCGGG
>JBASTF010000412.1:0-6871 GCA_049274755.1 Rubrivivax sp.
CCCACCCTCGATGCGCCGGGCGTTGCCATGCACGATGGCCGTGCCGGGCTGGCTGGCGAAAGCTGCGGCCACCTTGTGCAGCGTGCCGGGCAGCAGGTAGTCATCGGCATTGATGAGACCGACGATGTCGCCATCGGCCACCGCCAGCGCCTTGTTCCAGGCGTCCGAGATGCCTTCGTCGGGTTCGCGGATCAGCAGGCTGACACTGGGCAGCCAGGGCTCGACGGCCGCGAAGCACTCGGGTCTGGAACCACCGTCGACAAAGATGTACTGCAGGTTGGCGTAGCCCTGCTCGCACACGCTCTGCATCGTCTGCGCGACCTCGGGGCCGGGGTTCAGCGCAGCGGTGATGATGCTGATGCGCGGCAGGCGACCTGCCGCCGTGGAAGCCCGATCAGGTACCGACGCCACGGTCGTCAATCGCGCCTCCATGGCAGTTGGTAGCGGCCCGGCAGTTTGTCGCAGACGATGTCGAAGCGGTTCTGGCGCACGGCATCCACGGTCCCGATCATGGTCGGGTTCAGGGCGCGGAAGTACTTGTACTGCACACGGCCCTCGCCATCGATGTAAAGCCGGGTATCCGACGCTGGATAGTGTCGCAGCGACAGGCCTTCCACGTGTTTCTCGATGCCATCGCCGGGCGGGAAAAACCGCGGGCAACGCTGCTCCACACGCTCGAACACATCGCGCAGCGCCTGCGAGGCAGCAGTGGCCTGGTCTGCACGCGCAGCCGTCGCGGCCGACTTCTGGACTGGACAGAACCAGAATCCCTGGCGCGGCACGGCATCGGTCATCTCGCCCAGCACACCAATGGGCAGCGTCGATCGCAGCACGGCACAGGGCTGGCCGTCTGGCGCCAGGCCCTGCACGGCCAGACTGTCGAGGATCAGATCCAGCATCGGGCCGGTGGGTTGCAGCGCCGGTGACATGTGTGCCGGGTTCAGTGGCACCACGACGTACTTTGGCAATGGATCACGCAGCAGCGCCTGCAGCCGTGGATATTCCCTGGTGCCCGGCCTGATGTCGCGCTGGCCGGCGATGTTGGCCCAGCGCGAATGGGGATGGAAACGCGGCACCAGCAACGAATACGAGATGCCGGTGATGGTCAGGAAGACTGCGGGCTGCTCACGCAGCGGCGAGTCTTCGATGGCGAGTCCCGGCCCGTCGCGCCACTGGACCAGCCCCCAGGTGTTGGCGATGTAGTGCAGCTGCATCGTGAGCACCTGCAAGGCCGTCACCGCGACAAGCACCAGTGCCCGGAGGTTTCGGCTGCCCGGCAGCAGGCGCCAGGCCATGACCAGCAGCGGGCCGACCAGCAACAGGCCGGCGATGAAGTAGCGACCATTGCCGATGGCAAAGGTCCAGACGTAGAACATCGTCAGCAGCGCCAGCACCGACTGCAGCTGTGGCGCCGTGAGTGGCAGCCGGCCGCGCCGTGCGGCGGTGGCCAGTGCCATGAACACGAAAAACAGCGCAAACCGCCAGTCGGGCGCGGCTGCCTCGAAGTAGATGCCTGCCTCGGGGTCGGGCAGGATGAAAGGTCTCAACAGACCCTCCAGCCAACTGTCAGGCAGGAAGCGCAGCATGCCTCAGGGACCGCCGAAGTAGTGGGCCAGATACGGGTAGAACGGGTTGCCGGTCACACGCCAGAGCTGCCAGCCCCAGGGGGCGTAGAGCAGGCCAAAACCCGCCGCGTATCCCGCACCGAGAAGCAGGGCACGGCGCCACGGCAACACAGGCCCGTGGGGCACCCACAACCAGACCAGCAGAAGCGGCAGGAACAAGCCGTTCGACAGCTTGAATGCCGCCGCCGCACCCAGCAGCGCCGCCGCCAGCGCAGCGCTGGCAGGTGTGCCAGGCAGGCGCGTCGCCAGTACCAAGGCCCACAGCAGCGGCACCGCCGCCAGCAGATCGTTGGCCGTGGTTTCCAGGCCCGTCAGCACCACCAGACTCGTGAAGGCCAGCAGGCAACCGACGCTGCGCTCGAGCCAGAGGCTGAAAACGGCGCCCTCGGCGGGCAGCAGCCGGTGGCAGAGGTACCAGACCGGTGGCAGCAGCAGGGATGCCTGGAACGCAGACCACACGGCGCCGGCGAACGCTCCAGAGGTGTCCCACAGGCTCAGGCGGTAGACCGGCCAGTACAGGTAGGGGTACTGGTAGCTCTGGTAGTTGGCCGGTATGACGTCGAGGTCCCAGCGCGCATGCTCGGCCGTCATGCCCAGGTAGATGTGGTGATTCAGCGCATCCCAGCTCCACGCAAAGTAGCCTGTGAACCAGGGAATCGCCGCTGCCGCCAACGCCGCGGCGAGCGTCAGCAGCACGAGTTCCAGCCGCAACGCCGACTTCATGCGTCGGCGGTTCGCGGCGCTCGGACCGCTGGCTCGACGGCCGTGGCCTGCCGGCTCGAATCGAAGGCGCTGCGCAAAGCGGCAAAAAAGACCGAAGCCAGGAGCGACTGTGTGCCCACCAGCACCAGGGCAACGCCGGGAATGATCAGGCGCATCGCCACCTCCGGGTCCAGCGCGCCGAAACCGGCACGCCCCCATTGCCAGGTCAGCGTCACACACAGCACCAGACCCAACACGGCTGCGAGGCTGCCGCCACCAGCCAGCCAAGGCCCGCTGGCGATGCGCTGGGCCCACTGTTCACGAGGATGGGGGGTGTCCAGTCGCGCAAAGCGGCGTGCCAGCACGGCACCCAGGGCAAACAACATCGTCTGCCAGCCCAGAATCATCGACGCCGCTGCAAACAACTGCGTGTGAATGCCCACGGGCCAGCCACCAAAGTCGGCAGGCGCGAGATTGGCAAAACACAGCTGCAGCAGACCCAGCAGTGCCAGGCAGGCACCCGGGTACAGGAACAGCCAGCGCGGTGAGTACAGCAACAGGTAGCGCAGGTGGCGCCAACCATCGCGCCAGGTGTTCAGATGCGGCGGGCGGTCGCGCCCGTCCTTGGACAACGTGGTCGGAACCTCGACCACTTGCAACTGGGCCTGCAGCGCCTTCACGATCATCTCGCTGGCGAACTCCATGCCCGGCGTCACCAGATCCAGGCCCAGCATGGCGCGACGACGGAAACCGCGCAGGCCGCAGTGAAAGTCGCCCAACCGGCCACCGAAGAAACGGCGACCGATGAAGCTGAGCACAGGATTGCCCAGGTAGCGGTGCAGGAACGGCATGGCGCCCGGCGCAATGCCGCCCTGGAAACGATTGCCAACCACCAGATCGGCCCCGCGCTGCAAGGCCTGCACGAACGGCGCCAACGCACTGAAGTCGTAGCTGTCGTCGGAGTCGCCCATGATGACGAACTCACCCCGTGCGGCCTGGATGCCGGCGCGCAAAGCAGCGCCGTAGCCGCGCTCGGCCACATCCACGACACGCGCGCCCAGGCTGCGGGCCAGCGCCTGCGAACCGTCGCTGGACCCGTTGTCGGCGACCAGGACCTCGCCGCGCACGCCGTGCGCCGCCAGATAAGCGCGCGCCTTGCCGATGCAGGCCGGCAAGGTCCTGGCCTCGTTGAGACAAGGCATCAGGATGGTCAGTTCGCAGGGCGAAGACATGCGCTTGCGTTGTCGGCCGGAGGCCGCCGGGCAGGTGTGGCTTGCAGCAATGAAAAAGGCAGCCCGCGAGCTGCCTTTCGATGGTGAAGAACCTAGGACTTGCTTAGGACTTGCACGAACCCGGGCGGAACTTCGCCGGGATCGAGCCGCCGCAGGTCCAGTTGTTGATCGGCTGGCCGATGGTCAGCGTGCTCGGCGTCAGCGTGATCGTCTTGGTGTCGATTTCGGAGTCGCTGAAGCCTTGGGCGGTGACGGTGATGACGCCGTTGCCGTCGGTTTCGATCTTCGAGACGTACTTCGACGTCGACGACGACGACTCGCAGCCCCAGCCGCCGGCCGACGGCAGCGCCGAGCCAACCGTGGTCTGGACCGTTTCCGTGATGGTCGTGCGGCAGGCCGAAGCAGCCAGGATCAGTTCGGAGATCTTGGCCTTCTTCGTGTAGTCCTGATAAGCCGGCAGCGCCACCGCTGCCAGGATGCCGATGATCGCCACGACGATCATCAGTTCGATGAGGGTGAAACCTTGTTGGACGCGCTTCATGTGGAGGAACTCCTGGGATGGGGTGAGGGCCGAAGACACCCCCATGAATGCAGGGGGCGTGCCATGCGGCGGGGCGCGCAGTCCGTCACGCTTGTTGACGGAAATGGTCAGTTTGCGGGGAACCGATGCTGCCGGTCAGGGCGCAAGGTGACGGAAAACGTCACCCGGTGCCGGCGCACTACAGGCGGATGTGCTGGCCGGTGGCCAGGGCCTGGATGCGGTGGTGGCTGTCGTGTGCGCCGATCTCGGCCATCACCGTCTCCACCTCGCCGGGCTTGATGTGGGTGATGAACACGTCCATCGGCGCCTGCAGATGGGCCAGTTCCTGGCGCAGCTGGGCCGGGCACAGGTGCTTGCTGACGTTGGCCAGCGCGTGTTCGTCGTCGCGGAAGGCCGTCTCGATGACCAGGGCGCGCAGGTCCAGCTGCGCCAGGCGCTGCCACAGCGCCGGGTTGGGGCCGGTGTCGCCGGTGTAGACCCAGGCACCGCCGGCGTCGTTCAGCGCCGCGAAGCCGACCGCCGGCACCGTGTGCGCGGCCGACAGCACCTCGATGCGCCGGCCGGCCAGCGTCAGCACGTCGCCGACCTCGAAAGGCACCAGGGCCAGCACCGGGTGCTCGGGGCTGGGCAGGCGCGTGAAGTCGGGCCAGATGACGCCGTTGAAGATGTGGGTGCGCAGCGCCACCAGGGTCGGCGCCAGCGCATGCACCTGCACCGGCGGGCGCTGCGCCGCGCTGCGCCGGCGTGTCACGCTGTCGGCCAGCAGGCCGATGGCCAGCACGTGGTCCAGGTGCGAGTGGCTGACCAGCACGTGGTCGATGCGCGCCAGTTCGTCGAGCGTGAGATCGCCGACACCGGTACCGGCGTCGATCAGGATGCTGTCGTCGAGCAGGAAGGACGTGGTCCGGCTGCCCGCGGCGATCGAGCCTGAACAACCGAGGACGCGGATCTGCATGAAGCGTGGAGCGACGAAAGGGCTCGATGCTGACGGCAGAGCAACCGCCGCGCAAGCTGCGGAAGTCGCAAAAGCGCGTCGCCGGAACGACAGGCCGCAATCTGCGGCACGGCGCCGTGACTCCCGTCACGGCGTGGCATCCACTCAGTGGTGGATGAACTGCATCTGCGTGCCGGCGAGTTCGATGACGTCGCCGTTGCGCAGCGGCACCGAATCGCCGACCAGCGGCACGCCGTTGATGCTGGGGCGCGCCGCACCTTCGACGTGGGCGAAGGCGTAGCCGTTCGGGCGCTTGGTGATCGAGGCCACCTGCACACCGGGTTTGCCGACGGTGGTGACGACCTTGGTCAGCGTCACCTCGCGGCCGGCGGCGGCGCCGTTCAGCACCTTGATCGAGGCCGGCGTCGTCGGCATCTGCGGCAGCGTGCCGGTGAGGCTGGTGTACGGCGAAGCCGCCTGGCCCGGGTGGCCAGACGCCGTGGGGCTGGCCGCGGCATAACCCGCCGGCACCGCGCCGCCGGGGCGCATGATCATCGTCTTTTCGTACTCGCCGCTTTCGTCGATCAGGTACTTGATCTTGTACTTGCCGATCTCGACGGTGTCGTTGTGCGCGAGCAGCTGCTTCTTGATCGCCTTGCCGTTGATGTAGGTGCCGTTGGTGCTGTTCAGGTCTTCGATGAAGACGTCGGCACCCACCATCTGCAGCACGGCGTGTTCGCCGCTGACGGCGAGGTTGTCGATGACGATGTCGTTGTAGGGCCGCCGACCGAGCGTGGTCTTGTCCTTCGTGATCTGGACTTCCTTGATGACCACCCCATCCAGCGATACGACCAGCTTGCCCATGCCTGACCTCTGATGTGCCTACCGCCGGCCGCGGCAGACATGACGCTCTTCGGCGCCGATCCTGACCATGTCGCAGCCGATCATGAGGAACGCCGGAACGGCCACCACGATCGCATCGACGGGTTCGCGCCGCCGGAGGCGCGCACCAGTATGACCGAGATATTATCCTTTCCACCCGCGTCATTGGCGCCGTCGATGAGCGCCTGCGCCGTCTGCTCTAGGGAGTCGTGCGCCTGCAACAGCTGGGCGATGCCGGCGTCGTCGAGCATGTCCGAGAGGCCGTCGGAACACAGCAGATAGACGTCGCCGGGCAGCACTTCGTGCTGGTGGGTTTCGAGCAGCACCGTGTCCTCGACACCGACGGCCCGTGTCACCAGGTTCTTGTTCGCGGAAAACGCCGCCTGCTCGGGCGTGATGAGGCCGGCGTCGATCTGCTCCTGCAGCAGCGAGTGGTCGCGTGTGATCTGCTGCAGCCGGCCCGAACGCAGCCGGTAGGCGCGCGAATCGCCGACATGGCCGACGAGCAGCCGGTTTTCGCGGAACAGCGCCACCACCAGCGTCGTGCCCATGCCGGCGTACTGCGGGTTGGAGTTGGCGGCGTTGAAGATCGCGCGGTTGGCGTTGTCGACGCAGATGTCCATCGCGCGCCGCACCTCGGCGTCGCTGGCCTGGGCGCTGGCCTCGCGCAGCCAGCGGCCGAGCTCGGTGTGGATGAAGCTGGTGGCCATGTTGCTGGCCACCTCGCCAGCGTTGTAGCCGCCCATGCCGTCGGCCAGCACGGCCAGCGACACGGCGTCGTCGGTGGCGACCGAATCTTCGTTGTTGCTGCGAGCGCGGCCGGGATCAACGGCAGCGCAGAGCTCGATCGTCATGGGCACGGCAGGCGACGGCGCCGGGGCGCGGCGAAAAAAAGTGGGCCGATTGTGCATCGGAACCCTGATGCAGCGGCCCGGGTCGGCCCTCAGCGGCGTGA
>JBASTF010000413.1:0-1594 GCA_049274755.1 Rubrivivax sp.
GTCGCGGGCAGCGCCCTCGCCTGCCGGCTTGCGGCGGCGACGGCGGCGCTTGCGGGCGGGAGCGTCACCGCCGATGCCAGCGTCTCCGGTGCCGTCACCCGCGTCGTCTGCAGCGAAGTCGGCGTCGCCATCTTCGTTCGATGCAGGCGGGTTCGCAGCGTTGCCGCGGCTGCCTGCGGACGCCGAACGCCCACCGCCCCTGCGGCCACCGCCTGCCGCGCCTTGCTGGCGGACTTCCTCGAGCATCTGGCGACGCTCGGTGGCATCTGCCAGGGAGAAGCTCTCCCACCAGATCGCCAGGGAAGGCTCCACCTCGCCCACCTGGCCGCGCAGGCGCAGGAAGTCGAAGCCGGCACGGAAACGCGGTTGCTCGACCAGCGTGGCCGGGCCGTTGCCGGTGCGCCGCTCGAAGCGGGGCTGCATGGTCCAGATTTCGCGCATGTCGGTGGCCAGCTTGCCGCGCCCGGAGATGTCGCCGATGCGCGCGTCGAACACCGCGTCGGTGGCCGATTGCAGTGCCGGGAAGTTCGGCTCGCCCTGAGCCACGTTGCGCTCCCAGTGGGCCAGCACGTCGTGCCACAGCAGGCAGGCCAGCAGGAAGCTGGGCGCCACGGGCTTGCCTTCGGAGACGCGGCGGTCGGTGTCGGCCAGGGCCAGTTGCACGAACTGCTCGCGGCCCGGGTGGCGGCGCGCCTCGTCGAACACGGCGTCCAGGATGGGGAAGACGCCGCGGTCCAGGCCCTGCTTGCGCAACTGCTCGATGGACGCACGCGCGTGGCCCGTCTGCAGCAGCTTGATCATTTCGTCGAACAGGCGCGACTGCGGCACATTGCTCAGCAGCTCGGACATCTCCTGCACGGGCTCGCGCGTTTTCGGCTCGATCTCGAAACCCAGCTTGGCCGCGAAACGCACGACACGCACGATGCGCACCGGGTCCTCGCGGTAGCGCGTTTCGGGGTGGCCGATCATGCGCAGCAAGCGCTTTTTCGCATCGCCAATGCCGCCGTGGTAGTCCACGACGACCTCCGTGCGGGGGTCGTAGTACATCGCGTTGATGGTGAAGTCGCGGCGCGCGGCGTCCTGGTCCTGCGGGCCCCAGACGTTGTCGCGCAGCACGCGGCCGCTGGCGTCCACCACGTGGGACTTGTCGGCCAGCTCCTTGCGCGAGGTTTTCTCGTTGCCCGCGACCTGCTCGGCCGCATCGGCGTCGAGGTAGGCGCGGAAGGTCGAGACCTCGATCACCTCGTGCTCGCGGCCACGGCCATACACCACGTGGACGATGCGGAAGCGCCGACCGATGATGAAGGCGCGGCGGAACAGGCCCTTGACCTGCTCAGGGGTGGCGTTGGTGGCCACGTCGAAATCCTTGGGGCGGTGCCCGAGGATGAGGTCGCGCACAGCGCCGCCGACGATGTAGGCCTCGTAGCCGGCGTCCTGCAGCGTCTCGACGACCTTGCGGGCGCGCTCATCGACCAGCTTGGGGTCGATGCCGTGCTCGGAGGCCGGCACGTCCACGCGCTTGCCCACGGGGATGCGCGGCTGCTTGCCAGATTTGGGCGCGGCGTGCGCGTGGCCGGGCGCATGCGCGGCGTGG
>JBASTF010000414.1:0-3623 GCA_049274755.1 Rubrivivax sp.
GGCCGGCGCCGGCCAGCACCGATTCGGCGACCCGTGTTTCGCTGAGGAAACCGTGTGCGGCCAGTTCGTCCAGTGCACGGCCGATCTGCTCGGCCGCCGTGGCTTCGGGCTGGTCTTCGGCGTAACGCGCCAGCTTGCGTTCCAGCTCGGCGCGCGAATGTTCACGCTGCGCCAGGTAACGCAGCGCCCGGCCCTTCAGGGACAGGGCGCCAAAGGCCACGGCTGCGCGGTGTTATTCAGCAGCCTCGCCGCCAAGCAGCGGAATGCCCAGCGACTCACGCACCTTGTTCTCGATCTCGACGGCGACCTCGGGGTTCTCGCGCAGGAACTCGCGCGCGTTGTCCTTGCCCTGGCCGATCTTCTCGCCGTTGTAGGCGTACCAGGCGCCGCTCTTTTCGAGGATGCGGCCCTCGACACCCATGTCGATGATCTCGCCTTCGCGGCTGATGCCTTCACCGTAGAGGATGTCGAACTCGGCGGTCTTGAACGGCGGGCTGACTTTGTTCTTGACGACCTTGACCTTGGTTTCCGAGCCGATCACCTCTTCGGCCTTCTTGATGTTGCCGGTGCGGCGGATGTCCAGGCGCACGCTGGCGTAGAACTTCAGCGCATTGCCGCCGGTCGTGGTTTCGGGGTTGCCGAACATCACGCCGATCTTCATGCGGATCTGGTTGATGAAGATGACCATCGTGTTGGTCTTCTTGATCGTCGCCGTCAGCTTGCGCAGGGCCTGGCTCATCAGCCGCGCCTGCAGGCCGGGCAGGCTGTCGCCCATTTCGCCTTCGAGTTCGGCCTTCGGCGTCAGCGCCGCCACCGAGTCGACGACGATGAGGTCGATGCTGCCGCTGCGCACCAGGGCGTCGACGATTTCCAGCGCTTGTTCGCCGGTGTCGGGCTGGCTGATCAGCAGGTCTTGCAGGTTGACGCCCAGCTTCTGCGCGTACTGGATGTCCAGCGCGTGTTCGGCGTCGATGAAGGCGGCGGTGCCGCCCAGCTTCTGCATCTCGGCGATGACTTGCAGCGTCAGCGTCGTCTTGCCCGAGGACTCCGGGCCGTAGATCTCGATGACACGGCCACGCGGCAGGCCGCCAACGCCCAGCGCCACGTCCAGGCCCAGCGAGCCGGTGGAAACGACCTGGATGTCTTCGATGACCTCGCCTTCGCCCAGGCGCATGATCGAGCCCTTGCCGAACTGCTTCTCGATCTGCGCCAGCGCGGCTTGCAAGGCCTTGGCTTTCTCGGTGTTCAGGGCTTTCACTGGCGCATCCATGGTCATCTCCTCGGTTGCTGCAATTATGCGGCAAGAGCTGGATATCTGTACAGCACTTTTGGGGGAAACCGGTGGGCCACCGTTCGGGGGTGCAGCTTGACCGACGTCAGGCCGGCGCCAGGGCGGCGTGCCTAGAATCCCGGCAAAGAGCCTGCGTGCAACCGCGCCAAGGTCACCCGCCGTCGGAGACAAATCCATGCGCATCCTGATTGCCGAAGACGACCAAGTGCTGGCCGACGGGCTGCTGCGCTCGCTGCGCAACTCGGGTTACGCGGTCGACCAGGTGGGCAACGGCAGCGAAGCCGATGCCGCACTGGCGGCCCACGAGTTCGATCTCGTCATCCTCGACCTCGGCCTGCCCAAGCTGCACGGCTTCGAGGTGCTGCGCAAGCTGCGCGCCCGCGGCTCGGCGATGCCGGTGCTGATCCTCACCGCGGCCGACAGCGTCGAGCAGCGTGTGAAGGGCCTGGACCTGGGCGCCGACGACTACATGGCCAAGCCCTTTTCGCTGCAGGAGCTGGAAGCCCGTGTGCGTGCGCTGACGCGCCGCGGCCTGGGCACGGCCAGCAGCGTCATCAAACACGGCCCGCTGTCCTTCGACGCCACCGGGCGTGTGGCCTACCTGAACGACCAGATGATCGAGCTCTCGGCGCGCGAGCTGTCGCTGCTGGAAGTGCTGCTGCAGCGTTCGGGCCGCCTGGTCAGCAAGGACCAGCTGGTCGAGCGCCTGTGCGAATGGGGCGAAGAGGTTTCGAACAACGCCATCGAGGTCTACATCCACCGCCTGCGCAAGAAGATCGAACAAGGGCCGGTGCGCATCGCCACCGTGCGCGGTCTGGGATACTGCCTCGAGAAGATCGCAGCCTAGAAGCGCCCGCTCCGGGGCGTGCGCTGCGACGCTAGCCGATGCCGCTGCAGCGCGAACAACGCTCCCTGTTCGGCGAGATCCTCGACTGGATGCTCGCGCCGCTGCTCTTGCTGTGGCCGATGAGCGTGGCGCTCACCTGGCTGGTGGCGCAGAACATCGCCAACCGCCCGTACGACCGCGAGCTCGGTGAACTCGTGCGCGCCATCGCGCGCCAGGCGACGCTGGAAGCGGCGGCGCCGGCGCGGCCGCGCCTGCAGGTGCGGCGCAGCCTGGAAGGCACGGCGACGCAGCTGCTGCGCCCCGACGACGACGACAGCCTGTTTTTCCAGGTGCTGGGCGCCCGCGGCGAACTGGTGGCCGGCGACGCCGACCTGCCGGTGCCCACCGAGCTGCCGCCCAGCCCCGAGCTGCGTTTCCGCGACGACGTGATCCGCGACGAGCCGGTGCGTGTGGCCTTTTTGTGGACCGCGCCGGCCGACGGCGCACCCGACGGCACGCTGGTGCAGCTGGCCGAGACGCTGGACAAACGTTCGCGGCTGGCCACCGAGATCATCAAGGGCGTGATCCTGCCGCAGTTCGTCATCCTGCCGCTGGCCGTGCTGCTGGTGTGGCTGGCGCTGGCGCGTGGCATCCGGCCGCTGGCCGAACTGCAACAGCGCATCCGCCGGCGCGAAAGCACCGACCTGAGCCCGATCGAAGAACGCCACGTGCCCGAGGAAGTGGCGCCGCTGGTCGGCGCCATCAACGACCTGCTGGCGCGGCTGGACCAGTCCATCGCCTCGCAACGCCATTTCCTGGCCGACGCCGCCCACCAGCTGAAAACGCCGCTGGCCGGGCTGCGCATGCAGGCCGAGCTGGCCGAACGCGAGATCGACAGCGGCCACGGCGACCCGCAGTCGATGAAACACACGCTGCAGCAGATTGCACTGTCCAGCCAGCGTGCGGCCCACATGGTCAACCAGCTGCTGGCGATGGCACGTGCCGAAGACCAGGAGCAGGCCGCGCGCCGCCAGGACGTGGACCTGGCGGCGACGACGAAGGAGACGGTGCGCGACTTCGTGCCACGGGCGATGGAGAAGCGCATCGACCTCGGCTACGAAGGCCCGGCCGGCGACGACGATGCCGCGGCGCATCTGTCCGGTCACCCGGTGCTGGTGCGCGAGCTGGTGCGCAACCTCGTCGACAACGCGCTGCAGTACACGCCCGCCGGCGGCACGGTGACGGCACGTGTCACGCCCGACCCCTTTGGCCAGGTGGTCGTGCTGCAGGTCGAGGACACCGGCCCCGGCATCCCGCCGGCCGAACGTGAGCTGGTGTTCCAGCCTTTCTATCGGTCGCTGGGCACCGATGTCGACGGCAGCGGCCTGGGCCTGGCCATCGTCGCCGAGATCGCGAAGGCCCATGAGGCCGAGGTGACGATCGCCGACGCCCACCCGCGCAGCGGCGGCCAGACGCCGCCGCCGGGCACGCTGATCACCGTGCGTT
>JBASTF010000415.1:0-7969 GCA_049274755.1 Rubrivivax sp.
AGGTGTCGTTGCCGTAGCCCCAGAAGTAGCCGTTCCAGGTGTCGTAGATACCGCCGGCCATGATGTCGTTGCCGGAGCCGCCGTCGAGGGTGTCGTTGCCGCTGCCGCCTTGCAGCGTGTCGTTGTCCAATCCACCGAACAGGAAGTCGTTGCCGTCGCCCGAAATCAGCGAGTCGTTGCCCGCTGCGCCGTCGAGCACATCGTCCCCAGCGGAGGAAGAGAAGCTGTTGGCCGCCCCATCGCCGAGAAACACATCGTTGTCTGCGGTGCCGCCCGTGGCCGGGGAGAAAAAGACACCCAGTTGCGGCAAGTCGCTGCGCAACGTGCTGTTCGCCGGCAGCGCGTCAATCCAGCTCCTGAGTGTGCCCAGTGCGTCGAATCCGGTAACGTCCAACGTCGCGAACGTGTACTTGGTGAGTTCGACCAGGTCGATGAGCGCGTTGGAGAGATCCGTTGCCCTGTTGCTGTCCAGCACGGCTGCGAGCGCTGCCGTGTCGAAGCGAATTCCTGTTTCGTCGATGACGAGTTCGACGGCATCCAGGTAAGGCCGCAAACGCGTCTGCACCACCAGTGCACCGTAGATCGACTGGGCAAGCGCCTGGTAGGCCTGGTTCATCAGCCCGCTGACGGTCGCATCTGGAGGCAGCACTGTCGTTGTCTGGCCGTTGGCGTTGTTGATGGTCACATGCCCGAGCTGGCTCAGGAACTCTGTCCCGTTGAACACTTCGAGCACGGCGATCTGGCGCAGCGTGCCGGTCAGTTCGCTGAGCGTTGCGTACTGGGACGCATCGGCCATGTAGACGGGCGGCACTGATGTGTTGCCGGGCGGTGTGTAGGTATACACGTAACTGAACAGACGACTGTCCTGTGCCATCGACACCAATTGCCGGGCAGCGTCGTTGTACCCGGCGTGGCTGAAGTCGGCGGCAGCCAGCAGATCGCGCCAACCTGCGCGCTCGGCGTCCAGCACGGCGGCGAACCGTGTGTCGGCAAACACTGCGGCCAGATCCATGGGACTGCGCGCGGTGTTGCGCAGCCACAGGTTGGCCTGCGGCGTGGTCTGCGCCCAGGCGGCGATGACACCGTCCAGCAAAGCCAGCTGCTCTGCGCGGGTGCCCGCCTGCGAAAAGGCCTGCGTCGCCTGCGCCAGTTTGTCGGCATAGGCCGTGCCCAGGCTCATGGCTTCGCGCAAATCGCGCAGCAAGCCGCTGCCACCCATCTCGGGCAGGGCGATTGCCGCGTCGGTTAGCGGGATAACGTCAGTGAATTCGCGGTAAAAGGGGTTGCTCGCCAGATTCAGATTACCAGCCTGCATCGACACCGTCTCGGCGAGCGTGGTGCTGCCATTGGTGCGTGTGACGATTGCTGTGCCGGTGACGGTGTTGCCGTTGCCGAGATTGGTGTTGGTGTTGGTGGCTGCGAGCGAGATCGAGGCAATGCCCTGGCTGGCCAGCGTCAGCAGTTCACCGGCCTGGCTGATGCCGTCCTGGTTCAGGTCTTTCCACAGGCGCACTGCGGCGAAAGCCGCGTCGCTGGCATTGAAGACACCGTCGTTGTAGCCGGTGGAACCGGCAGTGCCGTTGCCGGTGTCCAGCGACATCAGTGCTTCGAAGCCGCTGCTGGCGTTGCGGGTGACGGTCTGCGGCTGGCCGTCGGGGCCGGTCTGCTGGATGGTGATCAGCGTGTCGACGCCGAAGAGTTCGCGGCCGGTGTCGATGCTGCCGTTGGCGTCACGGTCCAGCACGAGCCAGGCGTCGTCCGGCTGCAGCCAGCCGGTGCCGGTCTTGACGCCGTCGGCGTCGTGGTCGAAGAGGATGGGGTTGCCGCTGGCGGGGATGCCGAGGGTTTCGATGCCGTCGCCGTCGAGGTCGATGGCTAGGGGGTCGCGAGGGCGGGGGGCGACGGCGGATTGCCAATTCCCATTGACGGCATCTGCAATTGCTCGGTCTCGGGCGTATCCCGGAACCACGTCGCGTCGCAGATTTTCCCAGAATGTGCTCCACCATTCAGGGGCGAGCATGCCGTTGTCACGGACTGCTTTTGCGGCAGTTGTAGTCGCGGTAATTGCAAGTCCAGCTGCCTTCACTGCTGGAATTGGAATTATTCCCGAGCCTAGGATGGAGCCAATCCCGCCCGTCAGATCTAGTATTCCATCTGCAACCGCCGCGGTGTCGCCTCGTGCGATTCCTTCCCGTATTTTTTCGGCTCCAACGCCAATGCCTGCGTATCCAGCTACAGCACCAGTAATCTGCACTATTTGATTGTTCTGGATCACTATGTCTGCCATCTGCGCGGCAATCCCAACAATGGCCACGTAGTCGCCGAAGTCGAGATTTGGTGCTTTCTGAATGACTGCAACGACTTGGCCTATTCCATCTGCAAGGCCGCCTACGGTCACGACGGTTGTTGTCATAGAAACTAACCTCCATTAATTAAGAAGAGTGCTGTGCCGCCTAGGACGATGCCGAATCCAAGTGCGGCCGTCGCTTCAAGAAGAGTAAGGGCGGCGGTCGTGTGGACGCTTTCATTGAATTCACTGTCGAGCTTTGTGGCCTCACTTTCGTGGTCCGCCACAGTATTGCGGGCACTCATCCTGGAAACTGTGCGCCGACCATCCCTGCTTCTGAGTATCTGCGCCGGAATGAGTGTTGCGCATACTAGGGATAAGCCTACGATGAGGGCTGTTGCAGGAAAACCAAAGCGACCACCATCGAAGAAGAGTCGAAGCAATGCCGTTGAGCCTCCGAGCAAAAGACTGAAATTGATGACTAAGTTCCTTTTTCGGACTAGCGATTCAGTGCTGAGTTTCATCACTTAATCTCGATTGTATGAATGCCATTGCATGGACAAAATGATCTTTGCAACTCTAACGGGCAACTGGTGAAACGTGCCTATCTTTCCCGTAGTCCGTCGCCGACAGTCCGCTGAAAAGGGCTCAACAAGTACTCGACCACGCGCCGGTCGCCTGTACGTATCTCCCCCGTGACGTTCAATCCCGGACTCAACCGAACCGCCACCCCCTCCAACGCGATGCTCGCCCGCTCAAACCGCAAGGTCGCCGCAAACACCGGTCCCCGCTTTTCATCCACCACCGCATCGCTGCTCACCCGCGCCACCACTGCCGGCACGGTGCCGTAGCGTGTGAAACTGAACGCCTCCAGCTTTACCGCTGCCGTCTGCCCCACGCGCACAAACCCGATGTCCTTGTTTTCGATGCTCACCTCGGCGGTGATCTCCGCGTCGTCGGGCACCACCACCAACAAGGCTTGCGCCGGCGTCACGACGCCGCCGGTGCTGCGGATGGCCAGTTGCTCCACCGTGCCGGTCACCGGCGATGTCAGCTGCATGATGCGTTCGCGGTGCGCTGTCTTTGCGCTCTGTTGTTGCAGTTGCGCCAGTTCCAGCGTTGCCTTGGTCAGTCTGTCGTTCAAAGCCCGCCGCGTTTCGGCCAGCAGAGCCTGGCGCGTCTGCCGGGTTTCTGCCAGGATCGCTTCGCCTTCGTTGACCCGCGCCCGCTGCGTTGCCAGGTCGCGTTCGAGTTCGATGCGTTCGCGTGTCCGGTCCTGCCCTGCATGCGTAGCGACAAAACCCTGGGCGGCCAGGGCTTGCACATCAGTCTCCCTTTGGCGTGCCAGCGGCAGGGTCGTGTCCAGCTTGGCCAGCAGTTCGCGTGTGGTGGCTGCTTCGGCCTGACGGCGCGCAAGTTCGGCATCCAGGCGTGTCAGCTTGGCGGCGATGTCGGCCCACTCGGCGCGGGTTTGCGGGTCGGGCAAGGCAGGCTGCGAGCCTGGGCCAGATGGCGCATCCAGTGCTGCCAGCAAAGCCTGTCCGCGCTGCAAATCTGCGCGGGCTGCGGCCACCTGCGCGGCAACCGATTCGCTGTCTGCCAGCGCCGTGGTAGGGTCGAGCTCGATCAGCACCTGGCCGGCTTGCACGTGGTCACCGTCCTTCACGTGGATGGCTCTGACGATGCCGGCCTCCAGCGGCTGTACCAGCTTCGTGCCGTCGCTGACGACAATGCGCCCCGGCGCCGCCGCGACGATGTCGATCTGCCCCACGCAGGCCCAGGCCAGCGCCAAGGTGAAGAGCGCCAGGATCATCCAGATGGCGCGCCGCGGTGCCGGGTGCACTGGTGTTTCCTGCAATGCCAGCGCTGCCGGAAGGAAGGCGGCTTCGTCGGCCAGTCGGCGTGGGCCGGCAAGTTCGTGTCGCATCTGCCAGGCTGCGCCGAAGACGGCGCGGTAGCGGGCCAGCAGTTCCAGGACAGGGTGCCGTTGGGCGGCGCCCGGTGGCATGTTCGTCATGGTCTCGCCTCCCTGGAATCGGCAGTGCCAACGTCCTTGTTGGCGCCTGCCTGGGCCAGGGAACGTCTGCCGGGATTGTCGAAGCCTGTTTGCACGCACGCGCCACGCCGCTGATGGCCGCGGCACTGCTGGCGGGGCACGAAGACGTGCTTGGCCGCGTGGTCCTGTTCGCCAAGAGCCGGCTGGACGCAGCCGAGCGCGACGAGTTGCTCGATGTGTTTCTCGTCCGCAGCTGCTGGACGCGCATTTGCTCCGGCTGGCGGCCGAACCTGCGCGATGAAGGGGACGACCGGCTGACCGAACTGGCGGTGGCGGGTGGCGCGCAGTACGTTGTCAGTCACAACGTGTGTGATCTGCTGGCCCACGAGTTGACGTTCCCCGGCCCGGTGGCACTGGTACCGGCCGATTGGCTGAAACGCCTGTGCACCGAGGAGAAGCCATGAGCGCCCCGACCATCCGCCTGCCTGACGACAAGTACGAGCGCCTGGAGGTCCTGGCCAAACGCCGCGGCACCAGCGTGCACCGGTTGATCGATGCATTGGCAACCTTGCTGCTGGGCGAGTTCGATGCCGGGGCGTGTTTTGCGCTGCCTGCCGGCCCTGCACATGGCGGCCGTCCCGGCTCATGCCAGGCTCCCGCTGCCGGGCGCGGCCGCACCGCTCTGCATGCCCCACAGCATCGCGTACAGCCCGCGCCGGGTCAGCAGTTCGTCGTGCGTGCCGGCTTCGACGATGCGCCCACGGTCCATCGCAACGATGCGGTTGGCCCGCCGCACTGCGCTGAGCCTGTGCGCGATGACGATCACCGTGCGCCCACGGCAGATGGCGGCCATGTTCTTCTGCAGGATGGCTTCGCTTTCGTAGTCCAGGGCGCTGGTGGCTTCGTCGAAGATCAGGATGCGCGGCTGTGCGAACAGTGCGCGGGCAATGGCGACACGCTGGCGCTGCCCACCCGACAGGCCGGTTCCGTTTTCGCCCACCAGCGTGTCGTAGCCCTGCGGCAACTCGCTGATGAACGCGTGCGCGCCGGCCAGTCTGGCGGCTTGGATCACGGCTTCCAGCGGCGCAGCCGGGTCGGCGATGGCGATGTTCTCGCGCACGCTGCGGCCGAAGAGCACGTTGTCCTGCAGCACCACGCCCACCTGGCGGCGCAACTGCGCGGCGTCGATCAGGCTGATGTCGATGCCGTCCACCAGCACGCGGCCGGCCTCCGGCACGTACAGGCGCTGCACCAGCTTGCCGAGCGTGCTCTTGCCGCTGCCGCTGCGGCCGACGATGCCCAGCACCTCACCGGGGCGAATGTCCAGGCGCAGCCCCTGCAGGACCGGTGGCGCGTCCGGCCGGTAGCGGAAGGCCACGTTGTCGAAGGTGATGCGCCCCTGCAGCGGCGGCAACTGCGCGGCGCTGCTGGCGGCGGCCTCGGTGCGTGTGTTCAGGATATCGCCCAGCCTGCGCACCGACAGGCCGGTCTGCTGGAAGTCGGTCCACATCTGTGCGATGCGCATGATGGGCGTGGCCACACGATTGGCGAACATCGTGAACGCGACGAACATGCCGACGGTCAGTTCCTGCGACATCACGGCGTGGGCACCGAACCACAGCGTGGCCACCGACACAAGCTTGCCGACCAAACCCACGGCCTCGTGTGCCCAGGTGGCGAGCGTCTGCGCACGGAAGCTGGCAGAGACGTAGGCGGCGAGTTGCTGGTCCCAGCGGCGGCCGAAGGCAGGCTCCAGCGCCGAGGCCTTCAGCGTCTGCACGCCGCCGATGCTCTCCACCAGCAAAGCCTGGTTCTCGGCACCGCGGGCGAACTTGTCGTCCAGCTGTGCGCGCAGCACCGGCACCACCAGCAGGCTCAGCAGCACGTACAGCGGCAGGCTGGCCAGCACGATCAGCGTGAGCTTCACGCTGTACAGCAGCATCACGCCGACGAAGACCACCGAGAACAGCAGGTCCAGCACCAGGGTCAGGCCCTGCCCGGTGAGGAAGTTGCGGATGTTTTCCAGTTCGCGCACCCGTGCCACCGAGTCGCCGACGCGGCGCGCCTCGAAATACGCCAGCGGCAGGTTCAGCAGGTGGCGGTACAGGCGCGAACCCAGTTCCACGTCGATGCGGCTGGTGGTGTGGCTGAAGACGTAGGCGCGCAGGCAGCTCAGCACGCTTTCGAACAAGGTGACGATCAGCAGGCCGATCACCAGCACGTTCAGCGTGCTGGTGCCGCGGTGCACCAGCACCTTGTCCATCACCGCCTGGAAGAACAGCGGTGAGACCAGTGCAAACAACTGCAGGAAGATGCTGACCACCAGCACCTCGGCCAGCAGCCGGCGGTGCTTCACCAGGCTGGGCACGAACCAGCTGAAGTCGAACTTCGCCAGTTCCCCGGCCAGGCTGGCGCGGCTGCGCACCAGAACGATCTGGCCGGACCACTGTTCGGCGAAGGTGCCCAAGGGTTCGATGACCGGCTGGCCGGACCGCGGGGCATTGGGTGCAAAGGACTGCAACAGAACGCGCTGGCCATCGCATTGCGCCAATAGCGCGACGCTGCCGTCGTGCATCAGCGCCAGTGCAGGCAACGGGATCAACGGCAACCGGTCGGCGGTGCTGCTGACGAGTTTGACCTGAAGTCCCAACTGCCTGGCAGCCATCAGCGCTTGCTCGATGCTCACCGCTTCGCTGCTGCCCAGCCCCAGCGCGTGACGCAGTTGTGCGGGCTCCGCCGCAATCTGGTGCAGACGGGCCAGCAGGCAGAGGGCATCGAGCGCGCCGCCCGACGGCGCAGCCGAAGTGGCGGCCGGAGGCCCCGGCTCAGCTGCACCGGGCAACGCAGCGTGACTCATTGTTTGTTCCTCCCTTGGTTCCGCGAGGCGTTGCGATCTCGCGAAGCACGGTTCACTCTAGATTCGTTTTCGGGGTCGTGCACCTGTAAGTCCTGCCAGTGCGGGCAAGTCCTATCGTCTTTCGAGGGGACGAGTTGGCGGTTCACGAGCGCCGGCCGCTCGGCGGTCGCGCTGACATCGTTTCACCACGCTCACATCCGCTGACGGGCCCCGTCCTACAGCCGCATGCGCCCGCTGCCGACCCGCAGCGGCAGGGTGCACTCCTAGAGTGGCAGCAGCCGGTGCAACACCGGCCTCGTCGCAACCAGGGCCCCTCGGGGCCTGCACCGAAGGAGTCCCACATGATCAAGCTCAAGTTCCTGACCACCAGCATCGCCACCGCCGCCGTGATGGGCACGATCGGTCTGGCCTATGCCCAGAGCTCGACCGACACCGCGCCGGCGACCGACAGCGCAGCACAGCCGAGCGCGGCCGCGCCGGCGGACAGCACGCTGCCGTCGGGCTCGTCCACGCCGTCGACCCCGTCGTCGTCCTCGGACATGCCGTCCAGCGGCAGTTCGAACGCCAGCCCCAGCGAGCCGGCCCCGCAAGCCGACCGCGGCTGAGAACGGCCGTGATCGCCCGAGCCCCGGTGCCTGTTTGCAGGGTGCCGGGGCCGTTTGCCGTTCACCGTTTGCCATCGAGGGAGGACGCCATGCAGATCCACAAGCACTTCACCAGGATCGATGCCGAGATCAAGGCCGGCCTCGCCGTCGGCCTGCTGGTCGGGCTGTTGTTGCTGGCCCTGATCGCCGTGTTGCACCAGCGGCCCGGGCCGGCGGCCGCCACC
>JBASTF010000416.1:0-6487 GCA_049274755.1 Rubrivivax sp.
GGCATGCGGCGTGTCGACCAGGCGGCCGACTTCGCCGCCGCGCTGGCCAGCTGCCAGCGCGAGGCCAAGGCCAGCTTCGGCGACGACCACGTGCTGGTGGAGCGTTATGTCACGCGCCCGCGCCACATCGAGATCCAGGTCTTCGGCGACAGCCACGGCAACGTCATCCACCTCGGTGAACGCGACTGCTCGGTGCAGCGCCGCCACCAGAAGGTGCTGGAGGAGTCGCCGGCGCCGGGGCTGAGCGCGGCACGCCGTGCGGAGATGGGCGCGGCGGCGGTGTCCGCGGCGCGTGCCGTCGGCTACGTGGGTGCCGGCACCGTGGAGTTTGTCGCCGAGGAGCTCGACGACGGCGACATCCGCGCCTACTTCATGGAGATGAACACGCGGCTGCAGGTGGAGCACCCGGTCACCGAGGCCGTCACCGGCCTGGACCTGGTGGAGTGGCAGCTGCGGGTGGCTGCCGGCCAGCGCCTGCCGCTGACGCAGGAACAGGTGACGATGCAAGGCCATGCCATCGAGGCCCGCATCTGCGCCGAGAACCCGGATGCCAACTTTCTGCCCGCCACCGGCACGCTGCAGGTGGCGCGCTGGCCCCGCCACGTGGCCTTCGAGCGCGACGCCGTGCTGCCGCGGGTCGACAGCGGTTTCGGCGAAGGGGATGCCGTCAGCCCGTACTACGACTCGATGATCGCCAAGCTCATCGTCTGGGGTGCCGACCGCGCGCAGGCCTTGTCGCGGCTGGACGCAGCGCTGCGCGACACGCACTTGATGGGGCTGCACACCAACGTCGCCTTCCTGCGCCGTGTGGTCAACACCCAGGCTTTTGCCACGGCGAATCTGGACACCGCACTGATCGAACGCGAACGCCCGGCGCTGTTCGAGGCGCCGCCGCTGGCGGCCGAATGGGCGGCGGCCGGTGTCGTGGCCCATGCACTGGCGCAGGAGACGGCACAGGAGGATGCCGACCCCTGGTCGCGCCGCGACGGCTGGCGCCTGCACGGCGGTGCGCAGCGCCGCTTCGAACTGGAGATCCAGGGCACGCGCCAGGTCGTCACCGTGCAGCGCCTGCACGACGGCGAGACCCGGCTGCGCCTGGGCGCCGAACAGTGGCCGCTGCGTGTGCAGGCCCTGGGCGGTGCGCGCCACGACGTGCTGCTGGGCACGCAGCGCGCGACGCTGACGGTGTATGCCCAGGGTGAACGCCATGCGGTGTTTGCGCCCGGCGGCAGCGCCCTGGTCACCGAGTTCGATGCCATCGCCCATGCCGGCGACAACGCCGGCGAAGCCGGGCGGCTGACGGCACCGATGCCGGGCAAGGTGGTGGCCTTCCTGGCCGCGGCCGGCGACACCGTGAAACGCGGTCAGGCGCTGGCGGTGATGGAGGCGATGAAGATGGAGCACACGCTGGCTGCGCCGCGCGACGGCGTCGTCGCCGAGCTGCTGTACGCGGTGGGCGACCAGGTCGCCGAAGGCGGCGAGTTGCTGCGCTTGGCGGGCGACGGTGCGGCCTGAACCCGCCTACCGCCCCAGCCAGCGTGCCAGCCGGCTGCCGCCTGCCGCGGGCTGCGGCGGCTTCAGCCGGAAGCTGCTGTCGGCCCAGGGCTGCGACAGTTCGAAGTCGTGGCCGAACAGGCTGCTCAGCGTGTGGCCGAAGCCGCTGTCGGGCGCACGGGGGGGCGGTGTCTCCGCAAGTGTGGCCCGCGTGTCGCGAAAATGCTGGGCCAGCGAAGCCAGGTCGCTGCCCGGGCGGGCGTCGCAGACCAGCAGCACGTCGCGTGCATACAGGCGCTGGTTGACCATGCGTTGCACGTCGATGCCCTGGCCCAGCTCCTTCAGCAGCAGCAGGTGGATGCGGTTGGCGATGCGGAACAAACGGGCGGTGTGCATGGTGTCGCCAGTGTGCAAAACGGCGTGCCGCACGCCCATCCCCCAAGAGGGTTGAACCATCCCCTATACAGTGGACAGACGATGACGATTCCCAGCCAAGTCACCCTGGTCGAAGTGGGCCCGCGCGACGGCCTGCAGAACGAAGCCGCGCCGGTGAACGCAGCGCAGAAGATCGAACTGGTGCAGCGGCTGCAGGCCGCCGGCTGCCGCGAGATCGAGGTCACCAGCTTCGTCAGCCCCAAGTGGGTGCCGCAGATGGCCGACAACGCCGAGGTCATGGCCGGCCTGCAGCGCCGCGCCGGCGTGCGTTATTCGGTGCTGACGCCGAACATGAAGGGGCTGGAAGCGGCACTGGCCACGCGGCCCGACGAGATCGTCGTCTTCGCTGCCGCCACCGAGGCCTTCAGCCAGCGCAACATCAACTGCTCCATCGCCGAGAGCATCGAGCGTTTTGCGCCTGTGGTGGCCGCGGCCAAGGCCGCCGGCGTGAAGGTGCGCGCCGCGGTGTCCTGCACCGTCGGCTGCCCTTACCAGGGCACGGTGACGCCGGACGAGGTGGAACATGTGGTGCTGCTGCTGAAGGGCATCGGTGTCGACCACATGGGCATTGCCGACACCATCGGCGTCGGCACGCCGCGGGCCGTGCAGGCGGTGCTGGAACGGGCGCTGAAACACTTCCCGCTGGCCGAGGTCAGCGGCCATTTCCACGACACCTACGGCCAGGCGCTGGCCAACATCCTCGCCAGCCTGGAACTGGGCCTGCACACCTTCGACGCCAGCATCGCCGGCCTCGGCGGCTGCCCGTATGCCAAAGGCGCCACCGGCAACGTCGCCAGCGAAGACGTGGTCTTCATGCTGCACGGCATGGGCATCGCCACCGGCATCGACCTCGATGCGCTGGTCGATGCCGGCGCCTACATCTCCGGCGTCATCGGCCGTGCGCCGGCCTCGCGCGCCGGCAAGGCGCTGCTGGCCAAACGCGGCGTGGCCGTGAACCTTGTTTGACACACACGATGGACGACAACAGCACCCGCCCCGAAGGTTTTCAGCGTGTCAGCAGCGCCCTCGTCGAACGTGGCCACCCCCATGCGCCGCTGTGGCTGGAGGTGCCGGCGCGCACCTCGCAGGAAGCCGCCGACGCGCTGGGCGTCACCGTGGGGCAGATCGCCAAGAGCGTGATCTTCCGGCGCAAGGCCGACGACAGTGTGGTGCTCGTCGTCACCTCGGGCGACAAACGGGTCGACGAAAAACGGGTGGCGGCGATCACCGGGCCGCTGGGCCGTGCCGATGCCGACTTCGTGAAGGCGCGCACCGGCTTTTCGATCGGCGGCGTCGCGCCGCTGGCCCATGCCACGCCGGCAACGACGCTGATCGACCGCGAGCTGTTCCGCTTCGAAGAGATCTGGGCCGCGGCCGGGCATCCCAACGGTGTCTTCCGCCTGTCGCCGCAGCAGCTGGAACTGCTGACCGGCGCGCCGGTGCACGACGTCGTGCAGCAGCAGCCATGAGCGCGCCGGGCCGCTCCCAAGCGCGAATCCCGCAGCACGCAGTGCGGAGGGTCGTTCAGTGAGCCCCGTTCCCAGCCCCTGCACCAGCATCTGCCGCATGGACGAGGCGGCCGGTGTCTGCGAAGGTTGCCTGCGCACGATCGACGAGATCAGCGTCTGGTCGCTGCTCGACGACAACGAAAAACGCGCGCTGCTGGTCGAGTTGTCGAAGCGCCGTGTGGTCTGGCGCCAGCGCCGTGCCGCGGCTGCAGGCCCAGAGTCGGCGCCATGAAGCGTGTCAGCTTCTGGTTCGACGTCGTTTCGCCCTTTGCCTATCTGGCGTTCGAGCGCCTGCCCGAGGCGCTGGCCGGGCTCAGCGTCGAGGTGTCGTACCGGCCGCTGCTGTTTGCTGGCCTGCTGAAGCACTGGGGCCAGAAGGGGCCGGCCGAGATCGAGCCCAAACGCGCCTGGACCTTCCGCCACGTGCACTGGCTGGCGGCGCAGCAAGGCACGCCCCTGCAGACACCGGCCCAGCACCCGTTCAACCCGCTGGCACTGCAGCGGCTGGCGGTGGCGGCCGGGCCGAACCGGCGTGTGGTGGAAACGCTGTTCCACCATGTCTGGCAGGGTGGTGGCGCCGATGCCAACGACCCCGCGCGCCTTGCGGCGCTGACGGCGCAGCTGGCACCGGCGCAAGACCCGCAGAGCGACAGCGTGAAACAGGCGCTGCGGGAGCACACCGAGGCCGCGGTGCAGCACGGCATCTTCGGTGTGCCCGGCTTCGAGCTCGATGATGGCCGGGTCTTCTGGGGCCTGGACGCCTTGCCGATGCTGGCCGCGGCCCTGCGCGGCGAGGCCTGGTTCGACGGGCCCGACTGGGCGCGCGAAGGCGCAGCACGCGCCGGCGTCAGCCGCAGCGGCTGACGCAGCGAGCGGTCTGCACCCATCCCCGGACAAACCCCGGGGTGGGCTGCGCATCTCGCATCACGGAAAGAACACTGCGGGTTCCCACCGAAGTTGTCAGCTTCGCGCCAGCCTCGTGTCAGAGACCGGTCAGAGCCGGCACCCACAGTGCAGCGCACGTGCCGCCGTGTCGCGCGGTGCTTTCATCGATCAGGAGACATCCGCATGGCAACAACGGTGGCGACCTCCAACGCCCCGATGACGAAGGAGGAGAAGAAGGTCATCTTCGCCTCCTCGCTCGGCACGGTGTTCGAGTGGTACGACTTCTATCTCTACGGCTCGCTGGCCGTGTTCATCGGCCGGCACTTCTTCGCCGCGCTGGACCCGACGGCGCAGTTCATCGCCTCGCTGCTGGCCTTTGCCGCCGGCTTCCTGGTGCGCCCCTTCGGCGCGCTGGTGTTCGGCCGCCTCGGCGACATGATCGGCCGCAAGTACACCTTCCTGGTGACGATCCTGATCATGGGCTTGTCGACCTTCATCGTCGGCATCCTGCCCACCTACGCCAGCATCGGCATTGCCGCGCCCATCATCCTGGTTGGCCTGCGCATCCTGCAGGGCCTGGCGCTGGGCGGTGAATACGGCGGTGCCGCCACCTACGTGGCCGAACACGCGCCGCACGGCAGGCGCGGTGCCTACACCTCGTGGATCCAGACCACGGCGACGCTGGGCCTGATGCTGTCGCTGATGGTGATCCTGGGCGTGCGCACCTGGATGGGCGACGCGGCCTTCGGCGAGTGGGGCTGGCGCATTCCGTTCATCGTCTCCATCCTGCTGCTGGCCATCAGCGTCTGGATCCGGCTGTCGATGAACGAATCGCCCGCCTTCAAGAAGATGAAGGACGAGGGCAAGACCTCGAAGGCGCCGCTGTCCGAGTCCTTCGGCCAGTGGAAAAACGCCAAGATCGTCGCGCTGGCGCTGTTCGGCCTGGTGATGGGCCAGGGCGTGGTCTGGTACTCGGGCCAGTTCTACGCACTGTTCTTCCTGGCCAACGTGCTGAAGGTCGATGCCGCCACCGCCAACGTGATGGTGGCGGTGTCGCTGATCATCGGCACGCCGTTTTTCGTCATCTTCGGCACGCTGTCGGACAAGATCGGCCGCAAGCCCATCATCCTGGCCGGCATGCTGCTGGCGGTGCTGACCTACTTCCCGCTGTTCAAGGCGCTGACCGGCGCCGCCAACCCGGAACTGGCGCAAGCCCAGGCCAAGGCCCAGATCGTCGTCAAGGCCGATCCCAAGACCTGCTCGTTCCAGGGCAGCCCGATCGCCCGCGAGGTCGATTTCACCTCGGCCTGCGACATCGCCAAGCGGGCGCTGACGCAGTCGTCGGCCAGCTATGAAAACGAGGTCCTCGCGGCCGGCACGCCGACGGTGATCAAGGTCGGCGACAAGGAGCTGACGCCGCCGACGGCGACGACGACCGCCGGTGGCCACAAGTTCGACGAGGCCTCGGGCAAGGCGATCGCCGCGTTCAAGAAGGACCTGGCCGATGCGCTGAAGGCCGCCGGTTACCCGGCCAAGGCCAAGCCGATCGAGTTCATGGGCGGCCAGTGGTGGTCCATCGTCGGCATCCTGACCATCCTGGTGATCTACGTCACGATGGTCTACGGCCCGATCGCCGCGATGCTGGTGGAACTGTTCCCGACCCGCATCCGCTACACCTCGATGAGCCTGCCGTACCACATCGGCAACGGCTGGTTCGGCGGCCTGCTGCCGTCGGTGACCTTCGCGATGGTGGCCTCCAACGGCAACATGTACTACGGCCTGTGGTACCCGATCACGATCGCCGCCGTCTGCTTCGTCATCGGCCTGCTGTTCGTGCGCGAGACCAAGGACGTGGACATCTACGCCCGCGACTGATGTTCTCGCCGGTGCGGCCGCCTGCAACTGCGGGCGGCCGCCCGTCGCATTGCGCCTGCAGCCGCGGCCGCCATGTGCACCACGGCTGCAATCGCAAGACGACCTTCAACCTTGTTTCGGATCCCTCGACCATGTGGAAACTCCTCGTCGGCTTTGTCATCTTCGCGGCTGTGGCGCTGTTTGCGCTGAAGAAGGCCGGCGGCAACCTCGACATGGGTGGCGAGCAGCACGGCATCAACACCGGCGGCTCCCATGCCGCATCGGCGCCGGCTTCGGCCGCGGCGCCGGCC
>JBASTF010000417.1:0-1688 GCA_049274755.1 Rubrivivax sp.
CGTTTCGACCATCGGCGTGTGCAGCTGCCCGGGCACGACGCAGTTCACGCGCACACCCCGCGCCGCATGCTGCACGGCGACCACCCGCGAGAGCTGGATGACACCGGCCTTGGTCGCCGCATAAGCCACCTGGGCGCTGCCGGTCCAGCGCAGGCCCGAGGTGGAGGCGACGTTGACGATGGCGCCACGGCCCTGGGCCAGCATGGTCGGCAGCACATGTTTGCAGCCCAGGAACACACTTTTCAGGTTGACGTCGACCTGCAGGTCCCAGACCGCCTCGTCCATCTCCACCGGGCCGCCGGCGGCCGAGCCGCCGACGTTGTTCACCAGCACGTCGATGCGACCGAAACGCGCCAGGCATTCGGCCACCATCGCCGCCAGGCTGTCGCTGCGGGTGACGTCGCAGGCCCAGGGGTGCAGCGAACCGGCGGCGTTGCCGGCGCGGGCCAGCGTTTCTTCCAGCCGCGCCGGGTCGCGGTCGACGGCAAACACGGTCGCACCTTCTTCGGCCAGGCGCACGGCGATGGCGCGGCCATTGCCCCAGCCGGGGCCGACGCAGCCGGCGCCGGTGACGATGGCCACACGGTCCTGGAATCTCATGGTGTGTCGTCGAAGCCGTACAAGGCTTGCGGGTTGTCGACCAGCAGGCGCTGGCGCGCCGCGGCGTCGGGGGCGATCTCCTGCACCAGGGCGGCGAGCAGCCGGTCGTCCACCGCGGCTTCGGTGTGGTTGGGGTGCGGCCAGTCGTTGCCCCACAGCACCTGCTCGCCGAACTCGCGCAGCAGCAGCTGCGCGAAGGGCAGGGCGTCGGCATAGGGCGGGCCGCTGCGGGTGATGCGGTCGATGCCGCTCAGCTTCACGTGGAAGCGGCGGTCGCGCAGCAGGTCCAGCAAGACCTGGAAGGCCGGCTGCTGCAGGCCCAGGCTGGCGTCGACACGGCCGATGTGGTCGATGACCACCGGCACCGGCGAACGCCGCAGCACCGGGCCGAACTCGAGCAGCAGCTGCGGGTCGCCATGCAGTTGCAGGTGCCAGCCCAGCGGCGCCAGGCGTGTGGCCAGCGCCAGCACCTGTTCGATCGGCGTGCCGCCGCCCAGGTGGCCCATGTAGTTGAAGCGCACACCGCGGAACCCGGCGCTGTGCAGACGCTGCAGTTCGGTGTCGGGCACCTCGGGCCGCACCAAGGCGATGCCGCGGTAGGCGCCGGGCCGGCCGGCGAGGGCATCTGCGGTGACGCTGTTGTCGAAGCCGTGGCAGGTGGACTGCACGACGATGCAGCGCTGCAGGCCCAGGCTGTCGTTCAGCGCATACAGGGCTTCGCGTGGTGCGTCGACGGCTGGCACGAAGGGGGCATCGGCTGCGTAGGCAAAACGGGCACGTGGCCCGAAGACATGGCAGTGCGCGTTGCAGGCGCCGGGAGGAAACAGCATGGCGGCATTCTGGTGCCGCGGCCGGCAGGCCGGTGGCTATAGCAGCTATGCTCGCCGCGTATGGATCTGCGCGCGCTGGAATACTTCGTCGCCGTCGTCGATGCCGGCAGCTTCAGCGGTGCGGCCGTGGTGCTGAACCTGACGCAGCCGACGCTGAGCCGCCAGGTGGCACTGCTGGAAACCGAACTGGGCCAGCGCCTGCTGGTGCGCACCGGCCGCGGTGTCACGGCCACCGAGGCCGGCTCGGCGCTGCTGGAC
>JBASTF010000418.1:0-3152 GCA_049274755.1 Rubrivivax sp.
GTCATGCCCTGGCGCGTGATGCCGCTTTCGCTGCCGGGCAGGAAACGCTGGGCCAGGCGCTTGGCGCGGCTGGCCGTGCCGCCGGCGCAGTTCGCGGCCTGGCGGCGCCGGCTCGAAGACCACCGCCCCGAGGCGTTGGCCATCGACGCCATCGAGATCACCGGCCTGCAGCGTGTGAACCCCGAGGCCGTGGGCCGCCACCTGCAGCAGCGTGTGGGCCAGCCGCTGGACACCGACGCGCTGAACCGCGACCTGCTGCGTGCCTACGGCGACGGCTGGTTCGAAGGTGTGGACTACCAGCTGCTGGCGCAGCGCGAACGCAAGCTGCTGCGCATCACGCCGGTGGAAAAACGCTGGGGCCCGGACTACCTGCGTTTTGCCGTCGGCCTGAACAGCAACCTCAGCCAGGGTTCGACCTATGCGCTGCGCGGCGCCTACCAGAAAACCTGGCTGAACCGGCTGGGCGCCGAACTGCTCGCCGATGTGGAAATCGGCAGCAACACCGGCGGCGGCATCGAGTTCTACCAGCCGCTGGACAGCCGCCAGGATTTCTTCGTCGAGGCGCTGCTGCGCTACCGGCGCTCGCAGCTGGACGTGTTCCTGGACAACGACCGCTTCGCCGAGTACCGCACCGGCACCGGCAGTTCGGAACTGGTGCTGGGCAGCAACCTGGGCCTGCTGGGCCAGCTGCGGCTGGGCTGGCGCAGCCAGCGCTACAACGCGCGCCTGGACACCGGCTTGCCGCAGTTTCCCAACGTCTCGGAACGCAGCCGCGGCTGGCGGCTGGTGCTGGACCTGGACCAGCTGAACGGCCTGTATTTCCCCAGCCACGGCTGGTCGCTGCGCAGCAGCTGGTACGAAGCACGCCAGGGCGACTACACGAAGTTCACGCTCGAAGCCAGCGCCGCGTGGCAGCTGCGCGCATGGGTGCTGGGCACACGGGTTGCCACCGTCTCGTCGCCAAAGGGCGAGCTGCCCATCGGCGAAGCCGCCTCGCTGGGCGGCTTCCTCAACCTCTCGGGCTTCGCCAACGGCCAGTTGCTGGGCGACGAGATGCACTACGCCCACCTGCGCGCCGAGCGCATCATCGGCCGCCTGCCGCTGGGCCTGCGTGGCGACATGCGCCTGGGTCTGGCGCTGGAAGCCGGCAAGATGGGCCTGCCGTACACCGAAACCAGGCGCACGGGCTGGCTGAACTCCGCCGTGTTGTACCTGGGCGGCGAAACGCCGCTGGGGCCGGTGTTCCTGGGCGTGGGGCGGTCGTCGTCGGGAGCGACGAATGCCTACTTGTCGATCGGCACGCCCTGATCGTCTTCGGCGATCCAGCTCTCGAACAGCGTGTAGGCCACGGCCAGCACCACGGGGCCGACGAAGATCCCCACCAGGCCGAAGGCCAGCAGGCCGCCGATGACACCGGCGAAGATCAGCAGCAGCGGCAGGTCGGCACCCATGCGGATCAGCACCGGGCGCAGGAAGTTGTCCAGCGTGCCGACCACCACCGACCAGATGGCGAGGAAAACGCCCCAGCCGGTGTCGCCGCTCCAGAAGGCCCAGATGGCGGCCGGCACCAGCACCGGCAGCGCGCCGATCTGGGCGATGCAGAGCATGAACATCAGCGCCGTCAGCAGCCCGGCAAACGGCACGCCGGCCAGCGTCAGGCCGATGCCGCCCAGCACCGCCTGCACGACGGCGGTGACGCCGACCCCCAGCGCCACGCCGCGGATCGCGTCGCCGGCCAGTTGCACGGCGGCCTCGGCACGTTCGCCGCCCAGGCGGAAGGCAAAACGCAGCAAATGGCGCGCCGCTTCTTCGCCGTGGGCGTACATCGCGCCGGAGATGGCGATGGTCAGCAGGAACTGCAGCAGCACGTAGCCGACGCCGCCGACCTCGGCAACGAACCACTTCGTCAGCCCGCCGGCATAGGGCTGCAGCCGCGGCAGCAGACCTTCGAAGCCCGAGGCCATCAGCTGCGCCCAGGCCGCAGCCAGACGTTCGCCGACCAGCGGCAGCGCCGCCACCCAGTCGGGCGCCGTGCCCGGCAGCTTCATCGTCGTCAGCGACTTCGCCCAGTCGACGATGTGGTCGGCGTTGTCGACGATGGTCACCAGGGTCACCGTGAGCGGCACCGCAAACAGCAGCAGCAGCAGCAGCGTCATCACCAGCACCGCGGCCCAGCGTTTGCCGCCCAGCCGCGCCTGCACACGCAGCATCACCGGCCAGGTGGTGACGACCACCATCGCGGCCCAGATCGTCGAGCCCAGAAAGGGCCGCAGGATCCACAGCGCGCCTGCGATCAGCAGGCCCAGCACGCCGATGGCCAGCAGGTTGCGCGTCAGATCGGCCGGCTTCAACGGGCGCTCACCGCGGCTTTTCCGCGTAGGGCTCCACCGCCGTCGCGTCGACGCGGTAGCTGCTGGCCCCCATGTAGGAATCGGTCTTCAGCGTGGCCAGCGTGCCGCTGATCCACACCGCGTCCATCGAACGCACCTTGGCGGCGTCCTTGGGCAGCACGTGGATGATCTGGTTGGCCGGCGGCGGCGGGCTGTGCACGCAGGCGCCGAAGTACGGCACCAGCAGGAACTCCTTGACGCCGTCCTTGGTTTCTTCCAGCGGCACGACGAAGCCCGGAATGCGCACCGCCTGGCCGACCAGGGTCGGGTTGGTCGGCGCGTTGTCCCAGACCTCGCGCAGCTTCTTCATCATCGCCGTGGCGCGTGGGTCGCCGTCGGCCATGCTGTTCATGTCCATGCCCTTGAATTCCTTCATCGGGTCCCAGTCCTTGGGCACGAGTTCGTCCCAGGAGATGGTCTTGAAGGGGGCGGGCTTGGCCACCGGCGCCCTGGCAGCAGCTGCGGCCTTGCTGCCGCCGAGCACGGGGCCGGGCACCGGCAGGCCGTCCTTGGGCTGGGCCAGGGCCAGGCCGCAGGCCGCGGCCAGCGTGGCGACGACGATGAACTTCTGCATGGGCTTCAGCTTCGTGGTGAAAGCCCGTCGGCCAGCGACAGGCGGTAGGCGCGCCACCCGGGCACCAGGCTGGCAAGCATACCTGCGGCCAGCACGGCCGCCACAAGCCCCCATTGCGCCGCCGTCGGTGCCGTGGCCTGCAGGCTGATGCCCAGCCGCGCCTGCACCGCCGGCGCGGCGGCCAGCAC
>JBASTF010000419.1:0-4978 GCA_049274755.1 Rubrivivax sp.
GTGCAGCAGGCGTCCGGCCGCCAGCAGGCCGGCCGTCTGCGCCGCGGCGGCAACCAGCGCGGTGGCTGGCGGCACCGCCATCGACAACAAGGCCAGCAGCACACCACCGGCGGCACCCAGCGTGCCACCGGCGCCCCAGCGCAGCGTGGCAGCCAGGCCGACGCCGCCGGACAAGGCCAGCGGGCTCCAGGGTTGCAGCGGCAGCGCGACGGCGCCGATGTAGGCCGCCACCAGGCCGGCCAGCGCCACCGCCAGGCTGCGTGTGCCACGCAGGCTGCCGGCATGCCACAAGGCCAGCAGGCGTTGCAGCGGGTGCGGGTCGGCGGGCGTGTTCACGCGGGAGCGGGCGGCTGGGTGGGCATGGGCGGGGTCAAGCCCGGCGCATGCTAACCGCAGGGCAGGGCCTGCGGCCGCGTTTTTGTGCCCCCGCGAGCCGGTGGTGGCGCCGGGCCACGGTGCCGGCTACAGCGCGAATTCGGACAAGGAACGCCCGGCGGCCAGTGCCGCCTTCAGCCACTTGGGTTGCAGACCGCGACCGGTCCAGGTGCTGCCGGTGGCCGGATCGCGGTACTTCGGCGCCACCTTGCCGCCGCCGGCTGCGCGCTTGGGCGCGGCGGCCGGGCGGTTGCCCAGGTCGGCCAGCGTCAGGCCGAACTGCGACATCAGCGCCTTGATCTGGCCGATGGCCGCGGCGCGTTCTTCGCGCTGGGCTTCGATGATCTGGCGTTCGAGGCTGGCGCGCTGCGCCAGCAATTCGTCGAGGGTGGCCATTCGGAAAACTCCGGGAAAGGTCGCGAGAAAACCCGGAGGAATGTATCACCGGTTTTCGCGGCAGCCACCGCGAAAACCCGGGCAAAGATTCAGTTCAGCGGAAACCGGTGCGGTCCAGCATCTGCTGCACCGGCACCTGGTTCATGCCAATGGTCGACACCGGCACGTTGTCCTGCTTGAAACTGCCGAAACTGTCGAGCGCCGGGTTGCGCAGTTGCACCTCGCGCACCGCCGGCCATTCGTTGTTGCCGTTCGCGAAATAGGTCTGGGCTTCGTTGCCTGCCAGGTATTCGAGGAATTTCACGGCGGCTTCGCGGTTTTTTGCGTGACGCGCCACCGCACCACCGGCGATGTTCACGTGGGTGCCGTAACTGCCCTGGTTCGGAAACACCACGGCCACACGCTCGCTGATGGCACGATCGGCCGGCAGGGCGGAGCGCATCAAACGCGCCAGGTAGTAGGTGTTGGAAATGGCGATGGCACATTCACCGCTGGCGACGGCCTTGATCTGGTCGGTATCACCGCCCTTGGGCGCACGCGCCAGGTTGGCGACGACACCGTTCATCCAGGTTTCGGCGCCGGCGGCACCGAGATGTTCGACCATCGCGCCGAACAGCGACAGGTTGTACGGATGGGAACCCGAGCGCACGCAGATGCGGCCCTTGTTGACCGGGTCTGCGAGTTTCTCGTAGGTATCGACCTCGGATTTCTGCACCCTTTGCTTGTCGTACACGACAACCCGTGCCCGGGTCGAGAATCCAAACCATTGCGAACCGTTGCCGTCGTCCTTGCTGCGCAGATTCGCCGGAATGCGTTCCTCGAGAATCTTGCTCTTCACCGGCTGGAACAGGCCATCGACCTCGGCGCGCCACAGGCGCGAGGCGTCCACCAGCAGCACGGCGTCGGCCGGGCTGGCGGCGCCTTCGGCCTTCAGCCGCGTGACGAGGCCGGCATCGTCGGTGTCGACGCGGTTGATGCGGATGCCGGTGGCCTTCGTGAAGTTCTCGTACAGCGCTTCGTCGGTCTGGTAGTGGCGGGCCGAGTACAGGTTCAGCACCTTGCTGTCCTGCGCCAGCGCGGGCGTCGAGGACAGGCCGGCGGCGGCCAGGGCCAGCGCCAGCAGGCGCATCAGGGCAGGGACAGGGCGGGACATCACGACTCCGGGGCAATGTTCTGAGGCGCCGGAGTGTAGCCAACAACGAGAACGCTTCTCAATCAACTAGGCGCCGGGAGGGACATAGCCCGCCGGCTGCTCGGCACCACCGCCGAAGAAAAACTGCTCCATCTGCCGCGCCAGATACTGGCGGGCGCGGGCATCGGCCAGGTTCAGCCGGTTTTCGTTGACCAGCATCGTCTGGTGCTTCTTCCAGGTTTCGAAGGCTTCCTGGCTGATGTTGTCGTAGATGCGTTTGCCGAGTTCACCCGGGTAGGGCGGGTAGACCAGGCCTTCGGCTTCCTTCTTCAGATACACACACTGCACCATGCGGGCCATGCGAACTTCTCCTTCAGACGATTTTCTTGACCAGCACCTGTGAGCGCCGGTCCCAGTTGTACTTGCGCTTGCGCGCCTCGGGCAGCCAGTCCGGGTCCACCGGTGCAAAGCCGCGCTTGATGAACCAGTGCATCGTGCGTGTCGTCAGCACGAAGATGCTGTCCAGCCCCATGCCCTTGGCCCGCTGTTCCACGCGCTTCAGGATGCGCTCACCGTCGCCCTGGCCCTGCGACAGCGGGCTCACCGTCAGCGCCGCCATCTCGGCCGTGCGCGCTTCCGGGTAGGCGTGCAGCGCGGCGCAGCCGAAGATGATGCCGTCGTGCTCGATCACCGTGTAGGTGGCGATGTCGCGCTCGATCTCGTGGCGCTCGCGGCGCACCAGGGTGCCGTCGCGTTCGAAGGGTTCGATCAGCTGCAGGATGCCGCCGACGTCGTCGGACGTCGCTTCGCGCAGGCTCTCCAGCTTCTCGTCGACGACCATGGTGCCGATGCCGTCGTGCGTGAACACCTCCAGCAGGATGGCGCCGTCGGCGGCAAAAGGCAGGATGTGCGAACGTTCGACACCGCCTTCGCAGGCCTTCACGCAGTGCTGCAGGTAGAAGGCCGGGTCGGTGGGCGCCGTCGGCCGCGGCAGCGCGCTCAGCAGCTTCTTGGCCTCGGCCAGCGAGAGCTCGGTGTCGATGGCGCTCTCGGGGTCTTCGCGGTCCTCGCGGATGCCGGGGATCTCGCCGACGAAGACCAGCTTGTCGGCCTGCAGCGCCACCGCCGTGGAGGTGGCCACGTCTTCCATCGTCAGGTTGAAGGCCTCGCCGGTGGGCGAGAAGCCGAAGGGGCTGAGCAGCACCAGGGCGCCGATCTCGATGGCGCGGCGGATCGCGCCGTGGTCGACACGCCGCACCAGGCCGCTGTGCATGAGGTCCACGCCGTCGACGATGCCCACCGGGCGCGCCGTCAGGAAGTTGCCCGAGACCACGCGCACGGTGGCGTTGGCCATCGGCGTGTTCGGCAGGCCCTGCGAAAACGCGGCCTCGATCTCGAAGCGCAGCTGGCCGGCGGCTTCCTGCGCCGCGTCCAGCGCCACCGCGTCGGTGACACGCAGGCCATTCACGAAACGCGAGACATGGCCCTTGGCCGCCAGCTGTTCGTTCACTTGCGGCCGGAAGCCGTGCACCAGCACGAGCTTGATGCCCATGGCATGCAGGATGGCCAGGTCCTGCACGAAGTGGTTCAGCTTGCCGGCCGCGATGGCCTCGCCGGCCACGGCGACGACGAAGGTCTTGCCGCGGTAGGCGTGGATGTAGGGCGCGACGGCGCGGAACCAGGGAACGAAGGTGTGCGGGAAGACGAGGCTCATGCTGGCGCGGATTGTGCCGCAGCCTCCTAGAATCCCGGCCGCCCGCCGAGCTGCCGCCAGGCGCTTTGCCGCTGACTGCCGCTGACCGCGTGCCCTGCTGCCCATGATCCTGCCCGCTCCCCCCCGGCGTGCCCTGGCCGCCGTTCTGCTGTTGCTGATGCCGGCTGCCGTGACCGCCCAAGCCCAGGCCACCACGGCAGCGCGCCAGCCGCTGCTGCACTTCGCACGCTTGCCGCAGCTGGAACGCGCCAGCCTCTCGCCCGACGGCCTGCACCTGGCCGCGTTGCTGAACCAGGGCGAACGCACGGCGGTGGTCGTGCGGGCGCTGAACGCCAGCCGCGGCAGCGCGGCGGCCGAACTGCGCGTGCTGGCCGTCAGCGACAACCTGAAGTACCACTTCAACTGGGTGCGCTGGGTCGGCAACGAACGGCTGCTGGCCAGCGTGCGTTTCCCGGCGCGGCGCGGCTTTGTCGACACGCTGGAAACGCGGCTGATGTCGCTGCCCGTCGACGGCGGCGAGCCGCTGCACCTGAGTTTCGCCGCCGCCTCGGCCGGCCTGGGCATCACCGGACGCCGCCAGCAACTGCAGGACCGTGTCATCGACTGGCTGCCCGGCGACGGCAGCCATGTGCTGCTGCAGGTCGCCGAAGGCGACACGCCGGAACCGGCGGTGATGCGGCTGAACGTGCACGACGGTGGCCGCAAGATCGTCAAGAGCCCGGAGAAGCGGGTCTGGCACTGGGTGACCGACGCCCAGCACCGTGTGCGCGTGGGCCTGCGCCGCAGCGCCGACGAGCAGCGCATCGAGGTCATCGCCCGTGAACCCGAAGGCCAGGCCTGGCGCACGCTGTGGAGCTTCGACGACGTGGAAGACGCGGCCTGGCCGCTGGGCTTCGGCCCCGACCCGCAGCAGCTCTACCTGCAGGCCCCGCACCAGGGGCGGCTGGCGGTGTTTGTCGTGCAGCTCGACGACCCGGCGCTGCCGCGCAAGCTGCTGCACGCGCACCCGGTGCACGACGTCGACGGTGGCTTGTTGATCGCCCCGTCCAGTGGCGAGGTGCTGGGCCTGCGCGGCAGCGGCAACGAAGCCGACCCTGAAAGCGAGGCGGCGCGCATCGAACTCTGGTCCACCCCCTGGCGCGCGCAGATGCAGGCGCTGGACAAGGCGCTGCCCGGCTGGTCGCTGCGGCTGCTGCAGCTGAGCCACGACGGGCAGCGTTATCTGGCCTATGGCAGCGGCAATGGCCGGCCCGGGCGCTACTTCGTCGGCGACCGCCGCAGCGGCCAGCTGCAGGTGGTGGCCGACACGCACCCCGAACTCTCGCTCGAGCGCCTGGCCGGCAAGCAGGCGGCCATGGTCC
>JBASTF010000420.1:0-4099 GCA_049274755.1 Rubrivivax sp.
CAGGTGGCCTTCGCTGCACAGTGCGTCGATCATCGCGCCGGTCAGCACCATCAGGTCGCAGGGCTCGCCGGCCAGCAGCGCTTCCTTCATCGCGCCGACGGCACCGAAGCGGCCTTGCAGCGTGGCCCCGGTGTCGTCGCCGAAACGCTGCTGCAAGGCCTTCACCAGGCCCTGCGAAGCGCCTGCGCACAGGAAGTGCAGAACGGGGGCGGGGCTCATTCGGCCTTGGCGCCCGAGACCTTGACGATGTGCGCCCACTTCGCGATGTCCTCGTTCATGTAGCGCGTGAACTCGTCGACGCCCATCGTCATCGCCGTCGTGCCCTGTGCGGCCCAGGCCTTGCGGATGTCGGCATTGCTGGTGATCTTCGCGAGCTCGGCATTGAGCTTGTTCACCACGGCCGCCGGCGTGCCCTTGGGTGCCATCAGGCCCAGCCAGATCGTCGCTTCGTAGCCGGGCACACCGGCTTCGTGCATCGTCGGGACCTCGGGCAGCACGGCCGAGCGCTGTTTGCCGGTGGTGGCCAGCGCACGCACCTTGCCGGACTTGATGTGCTCGTTCATCGTCGGGATGGCGTCGAACATCATCTCCAGCTGCCCGCCCAGCACGTCGGTGCGGGCGCCGGCGCTGCCCTTGTAGGGCACGTGCACGACGTCGATGCCGGCCATGGCTTTGAACAGCTCGCCGGCCATGTGGTACGGCGTGCCCGGGCCCGAGGACGCGTAGCTCATGCCGGCGGGCTTGGCCTTGGCCGCCTTGATCAGGTCGGCCAGCGTCTTTTCCGGCAGCGCCGCCTTCGTCACCAGCACCAGGTCGGAGTAGTTGATCGGCGCGATCGGCAGGAAGTCCCGCATCAGCTGGAAGGGCTTGTTCGGGATCAGCGACTCGTTGACGGTGTGCGTGTTGCTCATCAGCAGCAGCGTGTGGCCGTCGGGCGCGGCCTTGGCCACCGCGTCGCTGCCGATCACCGAACCACCGCCGGGGCGGTTGTCGATGACGAAGTTCTGGCCCAGGCTTTCCTGCAGCTTCTGCGCGATGGCGCGACCGAACACATCGGCCGAACCACCCGGCGCGAAGGGCACGATGATGCGCACGGGTTTGCTGGGGTAGTCCTGCGCGGCGGCAGGCATGGTGCCGGCCGCAGCGGCCAGGAAGGCGGCAAGAAGGGCGCGCCGGCCCCTGAGGGTCTGCATCGTTGTCTCCGTCAATTGGTCTTCTTTGGTCTGCTTTGGCAGACTCTGGACCCGACTGTAATCGAAGCCTAGAAACCCAGCATGTTCGTTCGGACGTGCACCAGGTGTGCCAGGCACAGGGCGCGCGCCTGTTCAGCGTCGCGCTGCTTCAGTGCCGCAACCAAGGCCCGGTGCTCCTGCTGGTATTCCAGCCGGCGTTCGGGCGTGGCGCTGCGGCGCTTCAACACGCCCCATTCACTCTGCGAACGCACCTCGTTCATCAGGCGAAACACACCGGCGATGAAGCTGTTGTGCGCCGCATCGGCAATGGCTTCGTGCAACGCTGCGTCCCAGCGCTCGAACTCTTCCAGCGTCGTTGCCGCCTCGGCATGGTGGTTGCACTCGTCCATGCGCGCGAAGTCGGCGGCCGTGGCGTTGCCGATGACCATGTCGATCAGCGCCGGCTCCAGCACCAGGCGTGCACTCATCAGCTCGGCCGGGCTCACGCTCTGCGCCGGGCCCGCGGGTGCGATGTCCGACAGCGCCTCGTGCACCTGCTCGCTGACGTAGGTGCCGCTGCCCACCGTCTGCGTGATCAGCCGCTTGCGTTTGAAGTCCAGCAGCACACGGCGCACGGTGCTGCGCGAGAGGCCGAACTCCTCGCTCAGTGCACGTTCGGTGGGGATGCGGTGGCCAGCGCGCCAGGTGCGCGAGCGCAGGTTGTGCAGGATGGTTTCCCGCAGGCTGGCGGCGGCGTCCATGTCGAAGCAACAGCAGTCAATGTGGGCCGCAATGGTAGCATTTGGGCGAGCCGTTCAAGAATCCCAAGAAGGAGACAGACCATGCGCCTCGTGACCGTGCAGCACGGTGGCCGACGACGTGTCGGCCGCCTCGGCACCGACGGCCGGCGGATCGAGTTGTTCGCCGGCGACGGCCAGCGCGGTGCGCTGCCGCTGGTCGAGGCCCTGGTGGCCGGCCAGGCACTGCCGGCCACCGACGGCACGCTGGCATTGGAAGGCGCACAGTTGCTGGCACCGCTGCCGCTGCCGCGGCGCAACCTGTTCTGCGTCGGCCGCAACTACCACGCCCATGCAAAGGAGTTGCGCGACACGGTGTTCAAGGACAACAACAAGGCCGTGGACGCCTGGCCCATCGTGTTCACCAAGGTGCCGGAATCCGTGGTCGGGCCGGGTGCCGATGTGCTGCTGCCGGGCGCTGCGATCTCGTCGCAGATCGACTACGAGGCCGAGCTCGCCATCGTCATCGGCCGCGGCGGCCGCAACATCGCCCGTGCCGACGCGATGGCCCATGTCTTCGGCTACACCATCGTCAACGACGTGACGGCGCGCGACGTGCAGATGCGCCACGGCCAGTGGGACCTGGGCAAGAGCTTCGACAGCTTCTGCCCCATGGGCCCGTGGATCGTGACGGCCGACGAACTCGACGGCCAGGACACACGTGTGCGCTGCTGGGTCAACGGCGAGGCACGCCAGGACGCCCGCACCACCGACCTGATCTTCGACCTGCCGACGCTGATCGAAACCTGCTCGCGCGGCATCACGCTGTACCCGGGCGACGTCATCGCCACCGGCACGCCGGCCGGTGTCGGCATGGGCTTGACACCACCCCGCTGGCTGGGCCATGGCGACGTCGTGCGCATCGAGATCGATGGCATCGGCGTGCTCGAAAACCGTTGTGTCGAAGGAGGCCGGGCATGAAGCGCAGACTGCTGTTGAGCCTGGCCGCGCTGTGCGGCATGGCACAGGCGCAAGGCAACTGGCCCGAGAAGCCGATCACGATGATCGTGCCCTTCCCACCCGGCGGCGTGGCCGACACGGTGGCGCGGCCGGTGGCCGAGGCGCTGGCGCGTGAGCTGAAGCAGACGGTGCTGGTCGAGAACCGCGCCGGCGCCGGCGGTGCCACCGGCATCGGCGCCGCCTCGCGCGCCACAGCGGATGGCTACACGCTGCTGATGAGCCTGTCGTCGATCTCCATCCTGCCCGAGGCCGACCGCATCCTGGGCCGGCGCCCGGCCTACTCGCTGAACCAGTTCAAGCCCATCGCCCGTTTCACCGCCGACCCCGTGGTGCTGGTGGTGCGTGCCGAAGCGCCGTGGAAGACGCTGGCCGAGTTCGTCGCCGATGCGAAGCAGAAGCCCGGCACCTACAACTACGGCAGCTCGGGCAACTACGGCACCATGCATGTGCCGATGGAGATGCTCAAGGGTGCGGCGGACTTCCGCATGACCCACATTCCCTACACCGGCGCCGGGCCGGCGCTGCTGGCGCTGATCGGCGGCCAGGTCGACGCCATCGCCACCGGGCCCAGCACCGTGGCGCAGCAGATCAAGGCCGGCAAGCTGCGCGCGCTGGCGCACTGGGGCGACAAGCCGCTGCAAGCCCTGCCCGAGGTGCCCAGCCTGAAGCAGGCCGGCTACGGCGCCAGCTTCGCACAATGGTCGGCGCTGTTCGTGCCGGCAGGCACGCCGGACGAGGTGGTGCAGAAATTGCGTGCAGCCGCCCGCAAAGCAGCCACCGACCCGCAAGTGATCCAGACCATCCACCGCGCCGGCAGTCCGATCGAGTACCAGGACGCGCCGGACTTCCAGACCTATTGGGACCAGGACGCCGCCCTGATGACCGAGGCCGTGCGCAAGATCGGCAAGGTCGAATGAACGACGACAAGGGCTGCGCTTGACCTGGTCCATCCTGGCGCGCGATGGCGAGGGCCGCTTCGGCGCCGCCATCGCCAGCCGCTTCTTCGCCGTCGGTGCGCTGTGTGTGCATGCGCGGGCCGGTGTCGGCGTGTTGTCCACACAGGCCTTGATGAACCCGCTGTACGGCGCACAAGGCCTGGCGCTGCTGGCGGCCGGGCAGGCTGCCGCGGACGTCGTCGCCACACTGACCGGCGCCGATGCCGGGCAGGCC
>JBASTF010000421.1:0-6149 GCA_049274755.1 Rubrivivax sp.
CGTGCCGGCAACATCTTCAAGTTCTTCGCCGGCGAGGCGCTGCGCCCCGGCGGCGAGACCATGGCCTCGGTGCGGCCGGGTGTCGGTGTCGAAGTCACGCGCGAGCCCATCGGCGTCGTCGGCCTGATCACGCCCTGGAACTTCCCCATCGCCATCCCTGCCTGGAAGATCGCGCCGGCGCTGGCACACGGCAACTGCGTGGTGCTGAAGCCGGCCGACCTGGTGCCGGGCTCGGCCTGGGCCCTGGTCGACATCCTGCAGCGTGCCGGCCTGCCCAAGGGCGTGCTGAACCTGGTGATGGGCCGCGGTTCGGAAGTGGGTGCCGTGCTGCTGGACGACGCCCGTGTCGCCGGCATCAGCTTCACCGGCTCGGTGGCCACCGGCCAGCGTGTGGCCGCGGCCTGCGTGGCGCGCATGGCCAAGTTCCAGCTCGAGATGGGCGGCAAGAACCCCTTTGTCGTGCTCGATGACGCCGACCTCGGCGTGGCCGTCAACTGCGCGCTGCAAAGCGGCTTCTTCAGCACCGGCCAGCGCTGCACGGCCTCGTCGCGTGTCATCGTCACCGAAGGCATCCACGACCGCTTCGTCGCCGCGATGGCCGAGAAGATGAAGACACTGAAGGTCGACGACGCCCGCAAGGCCGGCACCGACATCGGCCCCGTCGTCGACGAACGCCAGCTGGCGCAGGACCTGGAATACATCGCCATCGGCCGCGACGAAGGCGCCAAGCTGGTGGCCGGCGGCGAAGCCCTGGCCACCAACGCCGACGGCGCGCCCGGCCACTACCTGCGCCCGGCGCTGTTCGCCGAGACCACGCCGCAGATGCGCATCAACCGCGAAGAGATCTTCGGCCCGGTGGTCAGCGTCTTGCGTGCGAAGACCTACGAAGAGGCTTTGCACCTGGCCAACGACACGCCGTTCGGCCTGGCCACCGGCATCGCGACGACGAGCCTGAAACACGCCACGCACTTCAAGCGCCACGCCCAGGCCGGCATGGTGATGGTGAACCTGCCGACGGCCGGCGTGGACTACCACGTGCCCTTCGGCGGCCGCAAGGGCAGCAGCTACGGCCCGCGTGAGCAGGGCCGCTACGCAGCCGAGTTCTACACGACAGTGAAGACGGCCTACACCCAGGCCTGAGGATCCCGGCCCCAGAGCCACAACAACGAGAGGAGACAAACCATGCAGACGACCCCGCGGCGCGGCTTCCTGAAAGCCGCCGCCGGCACCGGCCTGGCCACGCTGGGCGTGGGCACGAGCCTGAGCGCCTGGGCGCAGAGCTTCGAGTTCAAGCCCAACCAGCGTTACCCCGACCCGGCGGTGCAGATCCTGGACCCCAGCTTCACGAAGTACCGCGTCTACAGCAGCACGGTGGAGCAGGTGGGCACCGGCATGCGCTGGGCCGAGGGGCCGGTGTACTTCCCGGAAGGCGGGTACGTGCTGGTCAGCGACATCCCGAACAACCGCATCATGAAGTACAGCGAGAAGGACAACAGCTTCAGCGTCTTTCGCGCCAATGCCAACTACGCCAACGGCAACACCCGCGACCGCCAGGGCCGGCTGATCAGCTGCGAACACTCGGTGACACGCCGCATCACACGCACCGAAAGCAACGGCCGCATCACCGTGCTGGCCGACAGCTTCGAAGGCAAGCGGCTGAACGCACCGAACGACATCGTCGTGAAGTCCGACGACAGCATCTGGTTCACCGACCCGCTGTTCGGCATCAACGGCGAATGGGAAGGGTCCCGCGCGAAGTCGGAACAGGCGACGACCAACGTCTACCGCCTGGGCAGCGACGGCAAGCTCACGGCCGCCATCACCGACCTCGTGAACCCCAACGGCCTGGCCTTCTCGCCGGACGAGAAGAAGCTCTACGTCGTCGAGTGGCGCGGCACGCCGAACCGCAGCATCTGGGCTTACGACGTGGCGGCCGACGGCAGCCTGAGCAACAAGAGCAAGCTGATCGACGCCGCCGACCAGGGCGCGCTCGACGGCTTCAAGGTCGACCGCGACGGCAACCTGTGGTGCGGCTGGGGCAGCAATGGCGCGCTGCAGGCCGAGCCCAGCGATGTCGGCGGGCGCAAGGTCTACCAGCTGCGCGGGCGCTCCGAAGATCTGGACGGCGTGATGGTGTTCAACCCGCAGGGCAAGGCGTTGGCCCACATCCGCCTGCCCGAACGCTGCGCCAACCTGTGTTTCGGCGGGCCCAAGAACAACCGCCTGTACATGGCCAGCTGCCATTCGCTGTACGCGCTGTACGTCGAATCGCACGGCGCCACCTGAGAAAGACGACCATGGCGACGACGCCGCTGACGATCCGCATGCATGACGGCGACAACGTCGCCATCGTCGCCAACGACGGCGGTCTGCCGGCCGGCACCGTGCTGGCCTCGGGCCTGGTGCTGCTGGACAAGGTGCCGCAGGCGCACAAGGTGGCGCTGGTGGACATCGCGGCCGGCGCGCCTGTGCTGCGCTACGGCGTCGCCATCGGTTATGCGCGCGACAGCATCGCGGCCGGCCGCTGGGTGCACGAGCGCCTGCTGGACATGCCGGCGGCACGGGGCCTGGACGAGAGCCTGCCCAAGGCCACCGTGAAGCCGGCAGCGCTGCCGCCGCTGGAGGGCTACACGTTCGAGGGCTACCGCAACGCCGATGGCTCGGTGGGCACACGCAACATCCTGGGCATCACGACCACGGTGCAGTGTGTGGCCGGTGTGCTCGAGGTGGCGGTGCAGCGCATCAAGGCCGAACTGCTGCCGCGTTATCCCAACGTCGACGACGTCGTCGGCCTCGAGCACGGGTATGGCTGCGGCGTCGCCATCGAGGCGCCCGGCGCCGAGATCCCGATCCGCACGCTGCGCAACCTGGCGCAGAACCCGAACTTCGGCGGCGAGCTGATGCTGGTCAGCCTGGGCTGCGAGAAGCTGCAGCCCGACCGCCTGCTGCCGCCGGGCACGATTCCCATCGGCGGCCATGTGCGGCTGCAGGACGAGCAGCATGTCGGCTTCATGGCGATGGTGCAGGACATCATGGCCACCGCCGAGCGCCATCTGCAGCGGCTGAACGCACGCCGGCGCGAAACGGTGCCGGCCAGCGAACTGGTGGTCGGCGTGCAGTGCGGCGGCAGCGACGCCTTCTCCGGCGTCACCGCCAACCCGGCCGTGGGCTTCTGCACCGACCTGCTGGTGCGTGCCGGCGCCAGCGTGATGTTCAGCGAAACCACCGAGGTGCGTGACGGCATCGCCCAGCTGACCGCCCGGGCGACGACACCCGAGGTGGCCGACGCGATGATCCGCGAGATGGCCTGGTACGACGCCTACCTCAGCCGCGGCGCCGTCGACCGCAGCGCCAACACCACGCCAGGCAACAAGGCCGGCGGTTTGTCGAACATCGTCGAGAAGGCGATGGGCTCCATCGTCAAGTCGGGCTCGGCGGCCATCGGCAACGTGCTGGCGCCGGGCGAAAAGCTGCAGAGCAAGGGCCTGACCTATGCCGCCACACCGGCCAGCGACTTCATCTGTGGCACGCTGCAGCTGGCCGCCGGCATGAACCTGCATGTTTTCACCACCGGCCGCGGCACGCCGTATGGCCTGGCTGCCTGCCCAGTGATCAAGGTCGCGACACGCAGCGAACTGGCGCGGCGCTGGCACGACCTGATGGACCTCAACGCCGGCCGCATCGCCGACGGTGAGGCCACGATCGAAGACCTGGGCTGGGAGCTGTTCCGCCTGATGCTGGACGTGGCCAGCGGCCGCAAGCGCACCTGGGCCGAGCAGTGGAAGATCCACAACCAGCTGGTGCTGTTCAACCCGGCGCCGGTGACCTGAATGCCGTTGGCGGCGGCCGGCCAGCGTCCTTCGCGCTGGTGCCGCGTGATCTGCCGGACTCGCAGCTGTCCTGGCGCTGCAAGCACCAGCGCCGCACCGTCAAGCGTTCCAGCGTTTCGAAGACCAGGCTTTCGACCAGCAGGCCGATCAGGATGACCATGGCCAGGCCGGCAAACACCTTGCCGGTGTAGAGCTCGTTGCGGTTCTGGAACACGTACCAGTCGGCCAGACCCAACCTGCTGCAGCACCTCGCGCCCGTTGTTCGGCCTGCGCTGCCGGCCTTCGGCGGCACCGGGCAAAGAGGCGAGGGCCGGCGTCAACAGCCGGCGGGCGGCAAACGGCGTCATGCGGGGGTAAGGTCCCCTTCGATCGTGGTGCGGTCAAGCTTGCGGCGTTGTTCGGGCGGGCAGCCGGCGATTGTTCAGAAGCCTCCACATGCCGCCAACGCAGCATTGCGCCCACGTTCATGCGGCCAGCACCGATTAAAATCGTCCGGCCCATGCATGCCACGAACCCCTGGCGCCTGTCCGTCGCGCCGATGATGGACTGGACCGACCGGCACTGCCGCGTCTTCCACCGCCTGATCACCCAGCACACGCGGCTGTACACCGAGATGGTGACCAGCGGCGCACTGCTGCATGGCGATGTGCCGCGCCACCTGGACTTCAGCGCCGAGGAACATCCGCTGGCCTTGCAGCTGGGTGGCAGCGAGCCGGCCGACCTGGCGCATTGCGCGCGGCTGGCCGAGCGCTGGGGCTACGACGAGGTCAACCTGAACTGCGGCTGCCCCAGCGAACGTGTGCAGCGTGGTGCCTTCGGCGCCTGCCTGATGGCCGAAGCCACATTGGTGGCCGACTGTGTGAAGGCCATGCGCGATGCCTGCAGCCTGCCGGTGACGGTGAAACACCGCATCGGCATCGACCGCATCGAGAGCTACGACTTCGTGCGCGACTTCGTCGGCACCGTGGCCACACGCGGCGGCTGCGACGTCTTCATCGTGCATGCCCGCAATGCCTGGCTGCAGGGCCTGAGCCCCAAGGAGAACCGCGAAATCCCGCCGCTGCGCTACGAGATGGTCTACAGGCTGAAGGCCGACTTCCCGCAGCTCACCATCGTGCTGAACGGCGGCGTCACCGGCGACGACCAGATCGAAGAACACCTGCGCCATGTCGACGGTGTGATGGTCGGGCGCGAGGCCTACCACCACCCCTGGGCGATGGCCGACTGGGACCGGCGCTTTTTCGGCGCCGGTGCGGCCGCGCCGCGCGAGCGCAGCACCGTCGAGCAGGCCATGGTGGCCTACATGGCCCAGTTGCCGCCGGGCACACCGTGGAGCCACGCCTCGCGCCACATGCTGGGCTTGTGGAACGGCACGCCGGGCGCGCGCCGCTGGCGCCAGGTGTGGTCGGACCACAAACTGAAGGCACAGCCAGCGCAGGCCGTGCACCGCCTGGCCCACCGCCAGCCCGAGGAGCAAGCCGCATGACGACGCAGAAACTCGCCATCATCGGCGGCAGCGGCCTGTACGACCTGCCGGGCCTGAGCGACACACGCTGGACCGCGGTGGACACACCGTGGGGCGCACCGTCGGATGCCATCTTCGAGGGCCGGCTCGGCGATGCCGAGCTGCTGTTCCTGCCGCGCCATGGCCGCGGCCACCGCATCCCGCCGTCGGAGCTGAACTACCGTGCCAACATCGCGGCGCTGAAGATGCTGGGCGCCACCGACGTGCTGTCGCTGTCGGCCGTCGGCGGTCTGCGTGCCGACCTGCCGCCAGGCAGCTTCGTCATCGTCGACCAGTTCATCGACCGCACGTTTGCGCGTGTCAAGTCCTTCTTCGGCAGCGGCTGCGTCGCCCATGTGTCGATGGCCGACCCGGTGTGCTCCCGGCTGGGCGACCATCTGCACGGCGCGCTGCAGCAGCAGGGTGTGCCGCATGCACGTGGCGGCACCTACCTGGTGATGGAAGGGCCGCAGTTCAGCACACGCGCCGAGTCGCAGCTGTACCGCAGCTGGAACTGCAGCGTCATCGGCATGACCAACATGCCCGAAGCCAAGCTGGCGCGCGAGGCCGAGCTCTGTTATGCGACCGTGGCCATGGTCACCGACTTCGACTGCTGGTATCCGGGCCACGATGCGGTGACGGTGGATGCGGTGGTCCGCGTGCTGCTGGGCAATGCGCAGCAGGCCAGGAACATCGTCACCAGCCTGGCCAGCGCCATCACCGCCGACAGCCACGGTGCCGGCTGCAGCTGCCGCCGCGCGCTGGACAACGCGCTGATGACGGCGCCCGAGGCACGCGACCCGGCGCTGCTGCAG
>JBASTF010000422.1:0-1754 GCA_049274755.1 Rubrivivax sp.
CGCCGGCGCCGAGGCGCAGACGCTGACGGTGGCACGCGGTGCCCGCCGGCTGACGTTTGCGCTGCACGAGATGCCCGAGGCCAGCCTGGACGACGATGCCGGCGGCGAATGGCTGGTGGTGCTGCGCGCCAGCGACGACGCCGCCATCGTCGAGGCCATCACGCTGGCGCTGGAGATCACGGCGCGTGAAGCCGAGGTGCTGTACTGGGTGGTGAAGGGCAAGACCAACCGCGACATCGGCGACATCCTGGGCACCAGCCCGCGCACGGTGACCAAACACCTCGAACACATCTTCGCCAAGCTCGGTGTCGAGACACGCACCGCGGCTGCCGCGGTGGCGATGGCGCGGGTGAAGGAACTGGCGCGCGGCTGAGCGCCTGCCGCTGCTCAGGCCTTGCTGCTGGCCGTGCGCACTTCAGGCAGGGCCTGGCCCACGGTCCAGCCCACGCGGCGGTAGTGGGTGCCGCCATGGTCTTGCAGACGCACGGCGATGCCGTCCTCGGCCAGGCGCTGCAGCACACGGCGCACGTTGTCGTCGCCGACATGGCGCTGCGTGAAGACACCGGGGAACATGTTGCTGCCGCCGTAGACATAGGCCTCGCACAGCCGCGGCTCGATGCCGCGTGCCCGCAGCAACTGCGCCATGATGTCCAGCGCCGGGTCGGCATAACAGCCAGGTTTGGCGCCTGTGCGTTCCGAGGCGCGTGCATGCACCACGTGGCACATCGCGCCGACGCTGCGGCGCGGGTCGGTCAGCACCACGGCAACGCAGGAACCGAGCAGGGTCTCCAGGCGGTCGCCACGGCCGACGCAGGCCACGTCGCCGGGGTGCAGCACCGTCAGCACCGGCGGCGCGGCCAGCGTTGTCATCCCGCCACCTTGCGGAAGGCGCCGGGCGCCAGCGGCTGCAGCGGCGTGTCGCAGGCCACGCGGCCTTCGGCGGTGCCGATGAAAAACAGGCCGCCGGGGCGCAGCTGGGCCAGCACACGGTCGACGACGGCACGTTTGGTCGGGCCGTCGAAGTAGATCAGCACGTTGCGCAGGAACACGGCGTCGAAAGGGCCCAGCGTCTCGAAGGGCCGGCACAGGTTCAGCTGGCCGAAGCGCACCCGTTCACGCAGGCGCGGCTGCACCATGGCCAGCCCTTCGGAGGCGCCTTCGCCGCGCAGGCAGTAGCGCCGCAGCCGCTCGGGGCTGACATGGCGCAGCCGGTCCTCGGGGTAGACGGCTTCGACGGCGCTGCGCAGCACACGGTCGCTGATGTCGGTGCCCAGGATGCGCCAGTCGTTGGCGATGCGGCCTTGCAGCTGCAGGTCGGACAGCAGCATCGCCAGGCTGTAGGCCTCGTCACCGAAGGACGAGGCCGCGCTCCAGAGCTGCAGCGAAGGCTGCTTGTGGCGCGTCACCTCTTCGGCCAGCAGTTCGAAATGCGCCGGCTCGCGGAAGAAGTAGGTTTCGTTGGTGGTCAGCAGGTCCACCGCCATCTGGAACTCGCCGCCGTCGTCGGGGCGTGTGATCAGCGACAGGTAGTCCTCGTAGCGATCCAGCCCCAGCCGCTGCAGCCGCGGTGCCAGACGCGACGAGACCAGCGGCTTTTTCGCCTCCACCAGGCTCAGGCCCACGGTCTCGTGCATCAGCGCCGAGATGCGGCGGTAGGTCTCGTCGTGCAGCGGTGCCATGGCGTGGCGTGGCGCGGCTGGTGGGGCCGCACCGCGTTGTTCCTCAGTACGGACGGAAGTTGCCCTGGGTGCCGG
>JBASTF010000423.1:0-4926 GCA_049274755.1 Rubrivivax sp.
TCGGCGTCGCCGCGCACGCTGGCCACACGCTGCAGGCCGCTGGCGGTTTCCAGGCCCCAGCCGGCATCGGCGATGGCAAAACTCAGCGACCAGCGGGGCCGCGGCAAGGCCGTGGCCGGCGCTTCGAGCAGCAGGGCCAGCCACGCGGGGTCGGCCACCAGCTCGTGCACACGCTGGAGCGCGCCCAGCCCAAGCGCAGCCAGCTGCGACCAGCGGTCGATGCGCAGCTTGATCTGCAGGAACGCGTTGTCGGTCTGGGTGTCGGGCAGCCGCTGCGCCGGCACCAGCCCGGCACGGGCGACGTAGCGGTAGAACACCGGCGCCACGGCCTCGTAGCGCGTGCGGTGTTCGGTCCAGGCGCCGGCGGTCAGTGCGTCGAAGGTGGCGAACGGCATGCGCCACAGGTCACCGGCGCCAAAGGCCACGCTGTCGGCGTCGATCTGCAACAAGGGCAGATGCACCGCAAACACCACTTCGCTGCCGGCTTCGGGCTGGTCTGCCATGCCGGCGATTGTGCGGCCCCGGCTACACGGCACCCCGCACGTTGACATACACCGCGTACAGCGAATGGCTGCTGGCCATGAACAGCCGGTTGTTGTTGGTGCCGCCGAAACAGAGGTTGGCGCAGCGCTCGGGCAGGTGGATGTGGGCCAGCGGCCGGCCGTCGCGGTCGTAGACGACCACGCCGTCCAGCGCTTCGGCGCTCGCACCGGGTGCACCGCTGCTGCCGAAGCCGCACCAGACGTTGCCCTGCTGGTCCACCGCAATGCCGTCGTAGGCACCATGGCCCTGGGCGTCGACAAAGAGGCGCTTGTTCTTCAGCCCACCGCCGGCCGCCACGTCGTACTGCCAGATCTTGCGGTGCGGCCTGGCCCGGCTTTCGACGACGTAGAGCACCTGCTCGTCGACGCTGAAGGCCAGGCCGTTGCTGCCCTGCAGGTCGTCCAGCACCATGGCCAGCGCGCCGGTGGCGGGGTCGATGCGGTACACGCCGTGCGGCAGCTCGGGCGTGGCCGGTTCACCTTCCCACCAGCCGCTGATGCCGAAGGGCGGGTCGGTGAACCAGATGCTGCCGTCGCTGGCGCAGACGATGTCGTTCGGTGAGTTCAGCGGCTTGCCGTCGAAGTGGCTGGCCAGCACGCTGATGCGGCCGTCGTAGCCGGTGCGCGTGACACGGCGCGTGCCGTGTTCGCAGGCCAGCAGCCGGCCCTGGCGGTCGCGGGCCAGGCCGTTGGCGTGGTTGGACGGCTGGCGGAACGTGGCCAGCTGGCCCGAACAACCGTCCCAGCGCAGGATGCGGTTGTTCGGGATGTCGCTGAACAGCAGGTAGCGCCCGTCGCCGAACCACACCGGCCCTTCGGCCCAGTAGAAGCCGGTGGCCAGGCGCTCCACCGTGCTGGACAGCAGGCGCAGCGCCAGGAACTTCTCGTCCAGCACCTCGATGCGGGGGTCGGGCAGGCGCAGCGATTCCTGGAATTCGGTCGTCACTTGAACAGTCCGGGCAGCCACAGCGAAAACGCCGGCACGTAGGTCACGAGCAGCAGGCACAGGCCCAGCGCGGCGTAGAAAGGCGTGATGGTCCGCATGACCTGGCCGACGCTGACCCCGCCGATCGCACAGCCGACAAACTGCACCGTGCCCACCGGCGGCGTGTTCAGCCCCAGCGCGCAGTTCAGCAGCATGACGATGCCGAACTGCAGCGGGTCCATGCCGAACTGCATGGCGATGGGCAGGAAGATCGGCGTGCAGATCAGGATGGTCGGCGCCATGTCGAGGAAGGTGCCCAGCACGAACAGCAGCACGTTGATCATCAGGAAGATGATCCAGGGCTCGCTGGAGATGGCCTTCATCATCTCGCCGGTTTTCTGCGGCACCTCGTACAGCGCAAGGAAGTAGCCGAAGGCCGCCGAGATGCCGATCAGCAGCAGCACGACGCCGGTGGTCTTGCAGGCCTTGGCGCAGGCCTTCAGGAAATGCTCCCAGCTCAGCGAGCGGTAGACAAACACCGTGATCAGCAGCGCCCAGGCCACCGCAATGGCCGCCGACTCGGTGGCGGTGAAAGCGCCGGAGAGGATGCCGACGAGGATGATGAGCACCACCATCAGCCCCGGCAGTGAGGCCGCGAACGACACCAGCACCGCATGCCAGCCGGGGAAGGCACCATGGGTCGGATAACCCCGTTTGCGCGCCACCCACCAGGCCGCGCCCAGGTTGCACAGCGTCAGCAGCAGCGCCGGCACGATGCCGGCGAGGATGAGGCCGAGCACACTCACCGAGGCCAGCCCCGAGGTCGCCAGGGTGAACAGGATGAGGTTGTGCGAGGTGGGCATCAGCGCACCGACCAGGGCCGCGTGTGTCGTCACGTTGACGGCGTAGTCGGGGTCGTAGCCCTCCTTCTTCATCAGCGGGATCATCACGCTGCCCATCGCCGACACGTCGGCCACCGGCGAACCGACGATGCCGCCGAACAGCGTGCAGCCCAGCACGTTGCTCATGCCCAGGCCACCACGCACATGGCCGACCAGGCTGTTGGCGAAGCGCACGATGCGTTCGGCGATGCCGCCGTGCAGCATCAGCTCGCCGGCGAAGACAAAAAACGGAATCGCCAGGAAGCTGAACACCTGCATGCCGCCGACCATCTTCTGGAACACGACGGCCATCGGCAGCCCGGCGGCCAGGATGGTGGCGATGGACGAGAGGCCGATGGCAAAGGCCACCGGCACGCCGAGGATCAGCAGCAGCGAAAAGCTGATGCACAGGACGGTCAGTTCCACGCCGGCTCCACGACGCTGCCGCGCAGGTTGGCGACGATGTGTTCGATGCTGAACAGCACGATCAGCACGCCGGCGATCATCACCGGCACGTAGTCGATGCCGTCGGGCACCGGCAGCATCGGCTTCTTCTCGCCCCACTTGGCGCTGGCCCAGATCCAGCCGCCGTGCACCATCAGCGCACCGAACAGGCCGACCAGGGCATGGATCAGCAGTTCGATGCGGCGCTGCCAGAGCTCGGGCAGCAGCTGCACCATCGACTCCAGCCCGACGTGGCCGGCGTCACGCACGCCCACCGCCAGGCCGAAGGCGGTGACGAACAGCACCAGCAGCATGGCCAGCGCCTCGGCCCAGGTGGGCGTGTCGTTCATCACATAGCGGCCGAACACCTGCCACTGCACACAGAGGATCACGGCGATGAGGCCGATCACGGCCAGGCCCAGACTCAGCTTGGAGAGGGCCGCACAAAAGCGGGTGTACACGGCAGGGGCGTCTCGCAGCGGGTCTTACTTGGTGTCCTGCGCGGCCTTCACCAGGCGCTTCATGTCCGGCGTGGTCATGAACTTGTCGTACACCGGGCCCATCACGGCCTGGAACGAGCTCTTGTCGACATCGACGATCTGCGCGCCCTGGGCCTTCACGTTGGCCAGCGACTTGCCTTCCTGCTCGTCCCACTTCTGGCGCTGGAAGGCCACACTTTCCTTGGCGGCGGCGCGGACCATGTCCTGCTCGGCCTTGGGCAGCTTGTCGTAGACCACCTTGGACATCACCAGGATCTCCGGCGCCATCGAGTGTTCGGTCTTCGAATAGATCTTCACCGCTTCCACGTGTTTGGCGGTGTCGAAGGACGGGATGTTGTTCTCGGCGGCGTCGATGAGGCCGGTCTTCAGGCCGGTGTAGACCTCGCCATACGGCATCGGCGTCGGGTTGGCGCCCATCGCGCCGACCAGGGCCACCCAGAGGTCGCTCTGCTGCACGCGGATCTTCAGGCCCTTGGCGTCGGCCACGGTCTTGATCGGCTTCTTCGCGTAGATGCTGCGTGCGCCGCTGTCGTAGAAGGCCAGGCCGACGAAGCCTGCCGCCTCGCAGCTCTTCAGGATCTCGTCGCCGACCGGGCCGTCCAGCACCTTGCGCATGTGCTCGACGCTGCGGAACAGGAAAGGCATGGTCGGCACCTGCGTCAGCGGGCAGATCGCGTTCATCGGGCCGACGTTGACGCGCGTGAAGTCCAGCGCGCCGATCTTCACCTGGTCGATGGTCTCCTTCTCGCTGCCCAGCGCCTGCTTGTTGAAGACCTTGATCTTGTGCTTGCCGCCGCTCTTCTTGTCGAGCTGCTCGCTCATGAACTTCACGGCGACGACGGTGGGGTAGTCGTCGGCATTGTGCGTGTCGGCCGAGCGGAACTCGGTGGCCCCGGCTTGCAGCGCCAGGGCAGCGGCCGCGGCAGCCAGCAGGGTGGGCAGGAACTTCATCAGCGTGTCTCCAGTGAAAAGGGTCGTCAGTCGTCGAACGGGCCGATGCCCAGGAACAGGCCACCTTGCAGATCGCGCATCGCGCCTTCGGGCTGCAGCAGGTGCTGCACCGCCGCCGCATGGGTTTCCGAGGCGTCCTGCGGCCGGTAGCCCAGCTTGTTCCAGGCTTCGGCCGTGTCCCACCAGCTGCGGGTGTTGTCCGAAGTGCCGTAGGCAATCAGGAAACCGACGTCGGGCGCCGTCAGCCCGGCGATGACCAGCTGCGCCAGGTCGCGCAGGCTGAGCCAGGTGGACAGGCCGCGGCGGTCGATCGGCGCCGGTGTGCCCGAGCCGATGCGCAGGGCCACCGTCTCGATGCCGAAACGGTCCCAGTACATGCTGGCCAGGCCTTCGCCGTAGAGTTTGGACAGGCCGTAGTAGCCGTCGGGGCGCGGCGGGTCCTGCGTGTGCACACGCTGGTCTTGCCGGTAGCAGCCGGTGACGTGGTTGGAACTGGCGAAGACGATGCGCTTCACGCCCTGCAGCCGCGCCGCTTCGTAGAGGTTGAAGGCGCCGACGATGTTGGCCGGCAGCACCGTGTCGAAGGGTTTTTCCACCGACACGCCGCCCAGGTGCACGACGGCGTCCACCCCCTGCAGCAGGCGCTGCACGGCGGCGCGGTCGGCCAGGTCGCAGGGCACGGC
>JBASTF010000424.1:0-2211 GCA_049274755.1 Rubrivivax sp.
GCCCACCAGCGCCTGCAGCGCATGGCGCAGGAGGCGGGCCTGAGCGACAGCGCCCAGGCCGAGCGCCTGCTGAACGCGCTGGAAGAGCTGGCGCGCTCCTGAAGGCCTGAACAACCGCCATGGCCCGTCGCGCATGTTCGGCTGCGGCGCCAGCGACACGGTGACCTGCAACGTGATGACCGCAGACGGCAAACTGTCGTCGCTGCCCACCGGCATGGACTTCATCGCCGCGCGCAACGGCCGCCAAGCCGGCTTCGTGCTGAACGGCCTGGATGCCTTCTCGGTCGACACCGGTTTCGACACCGCGCTGGACAACATCGGCCGCCGGCGCCCGCCGAAGCGCTGAGACTGCTCAGCGCCGGCCGCGGCGCTGCGCCAGCGGGCGCTTGCCCTTGAGCTGGCGCTCGATGCCGTCGTTGAGCTCGCTGCGCAGCGCCAGCACCGCTTCCAGGTGGCCGTAGACACCGGGGAAACGCAGGTCCAGCCACAGCCACAGCGTGCAACTGCGCAGCGCCTGCTCCATCGCGTCGAGCCGGCTGTGGCCGTCCACTTCATCCAGCAGGGCGGGCCGTGCGACCTGGCCGCTGCGCGCATGCTGGCCAGCCCAGTCCAGGAAGGCCAGCACCTGGCCTTCGTTGCGCGTGTCCACCGGCGCCTGCGCATAGGTGAAACGCTGCTTCAGCGGCAGCCGTGCCGCGGCGCGGTCCAGCTGTTCGGCCAGCGCCAGCATCTGCTCCAGTGCGGCGACGGCGAAATGCGTGTCGTCGAGCTTCAGCTGTTCGACGAACACACCCAGCACCTCGCGCAGCTGGGTGCGGCCCAGGCGCGACGCGATGGTGTCCACATGCCAGCCGTTGGGCGCCACCGGCGCCTTGAAGTCGCGCGGTGCACGCGGCTGGCGCGCCATCAGGTCGCGCAGATGGCGCAGCGCCGTGGGTTCGGCGTCGGCCAGCACACCGACAAACCCTTCTTCGTGCAGGCCGAAGCGCCCGGCGCGGCCGGCGATCTGGTGCACTTCCGATTCACCGAGCAGGCGGTCGGCGACACCGTCGAACTTGTTCATCGTGCTGAACAGCACACGGCGGATCGGCAGGTTCAGGCCCATGCCGATGGCGTCGGTGGCGACGAGGATGTGCGAGGCGCCCTGGGCAAACCGTTCGGCCTCGCGGCGCCGCACCTCGGGCGGCAGCGCGCCGTAGATCACGCTGACCGGGTGGCCGGCGGCGGCGATGCGGTCGCGCAGCATCAGCACGTCGCGGCGGCTGAAGGCGACGACGGCGTCGCCCAGCATCAGTTGCGGCAGCGGCAGCGGGCCGGGCAGCAGCTCGACATGCTGCTTGCGTTCGAACACCCGCAGCTCGCAGCGTTCGCCGCACAGGCCGAGCAGGGTCTGGATCGCCGGCACCGCGTAGGCGCTGCAGATGACGATGACCTCGCGCGCCGGCACGGCGACGATGGCCTGCGTCCAGGCCCAGCCGCGCGAGGCGTCGAAGATCATCTGCGCCTCGTCGATGACGGCGACGTCGATCTCGGTGTTGGTCGCCACCATCTCGATGGTGCTGCTGACGACACGGGCGCCGTCGGCGGGCACGTTTTCTTCGCCGGTGAGCAGCGAACACGGCACACCACGTGCCACCAGCCGGTCGCGGCCTTCCAGCGCCAGCAGGCGCAGCGGCGCCAGGTAGGCGCCGTCCAGAGCCTGCGCCAGGCGTTCGAAGGCGGCGTGGGTCTTGCCGCTGTTCGGCGGGCCGACGTAGAGCGTGACCCGCCGGCCCAGGCGGCGCGCCTTCTGGAAGGTGTCGGGGTAGCCCTGGAAGGCCAGTTCGCTGGTCAGGCTGTCCAGCGTGTCCAGTTCGCCGGCCTGGGCTTCCCAGCGGTCCTGGGCACGTGTGCAGGCGGCCAGCAGGTCGGGCAGCGGCTGCGGTGTGCCGCACTCGGCCTGCAGCCGCGGCAGCAGCGAGGCCAGGTGCCTGGGCTTGCGCGCACGGCTCTTGTCGACCAGGCTGTTCAGGTGCGCCGTCAGCTCGCCGGCATGGGCGTACAGCGGCGGCGCGCCCAGTGCGGCCAGCAGCCGGCTGTTGTCGCCGTCGCGGTAGAAGGCCCAGACGGCTTCGGCAGCCACCGGCACGCGGAACAGCACCGGCGCCTTCCAGTCGGGTTCGGCCAGCGGCAGCGTGTGGCGGATCAGCCGCGTCCACTGGCCGGCACGCC
>JBASTF010000425.1:0-1756 GCA_049274755.1 Rubrivivax sp.
GGCTTGCTGTCGGCCGCCGCAGCCGGGGCGGCAGCCGTTGCAGCAGCGCCGGCATCGGCGGGTTTGTCGTCCTTCTTCGCCGTGGCCGCCGCGTTGTTGCCGCCGCGGAAATCGGTGACGTACCAGCCCGAGCCCTTCAGCTGGAAACCGGCGGCCGTGACCTGCTTGGCGTAGGCCGAGGCACCGCAGGCCGGGCAGACCGTCAGCGGGTCGTCGGACATCTTCTGCAGCACGTCCTGCGCATGGCCGCAGGAGGCGCAGCGGTACGCATAGATCGGCATGGCTAAACCCTTGATTCGAAAGCGTAAAACCTCGAATTGTAGCGGGGCCGGCCGCTCACGCGCTCAGCCCCACCAACCCAGGTGCAGGGCCAGCCGCGTGGCCAGCAGGCCGGCGAGAAACCCGATGGCGCCGTAGATCAGCACCTGCAGCAGCCGGTTCGTGCGCCGCTGCTCGAGCAGCAGCGCCGCCAGCTGCGGCGACTCACCCGGCCCGGCGCGCCGCTGCAGCGACTGGTGCAGCAGCCGCGGCAGTTCGGGCAGCAACTGGGCGTAGCGCGGCGACTCGTTTTTCAGCCGCTCGAGCAGCCCGCGCCAGCCGATCTGCTCGTTCATCCAGCGTTCGAGGAAGGGCTTGGCGGTGTTCCACAGGTCCAGGTCGGGGTCGAGCTGGCGGCCCAGGCCTTCGACGTTCAGCAGCGTCTTCTGCAGCAGCACCAGCTGCGGCTGGATCTCGACGTTGAAGCGGCGCGAGGTCTGGAACAGGCGCATCAGCACCTGGCCCAGCGAAATGTCTTTCAGCGGCCGGTCGAAATGCGGCTCGCAGACGGCACGGATCGCACCTTCCAGCGCGTCGACGCGGGTGTTCGGCGGCACCCAGCCCGACTCCACGTGCAGCTCGGCGACACGTTTGTAGTCGCGCCGGAAGAAGGCGATGAAGTTGTAAGCGAGGTACTCCTTGTCGACCTCGGTCAGCGTGCCGATGATGCCGAAGTCGAGTGCGATGTAGCGGCCGAATGTCGCCGGATCCAGGCTGACCTGAATGTTGCCCGGGTGCATGTCGGCATGGAAAAAGCCGTCGCGGAAGACCTGGGTGAAGAAGATCGTCACGCCGTCGCGCGCCAGCTTCGGGATGTCGACGCCGGCCTCGCGGATGCGTTCGATCTGGCTGATCGGCACCCCGGTCATGCGCTGCATCACGATGACGCTGGAGGCGCACAGCTCCCACACCATCTCGGGCACCAGCACCAGGTTCAGCCCGTCCATGTTGCGGCGCAGCTGGGCGGCGTTGCTGGCTTCGCGCACCAGGTCCAGCTCGTCGTGCAGGTAGCCATCGAACTCGGCCACCACCTCGCGCGGCTTCAGGCGCTTGCCGTCGGCCGACAGGCGCTCGACCCAGCGTGCCAGCTGGTGCAGCAGCGCCAGGTCGTCGTCGATGACGGCCAGCATGCCGGGGCGCAGCACCTTCACGGCGACCTCGCGGCCGTCCTTCAGCACCGCGAAGTGCACCTGGGCGATCGAGGCGCTGGCCACAGGCTCGGCGTCGAAGCTGGCGAAGATGTGCTCGATGCGGCGGCCGAAGGCTTTTTCAACCAGGGCGCGCGAAGCGGCGGCCGGGAACGGCGGCACGCTGTCCTGCAGCTTGGCCAGTTCGTCGGCGATGTCCAGCGGCAGCAGGTCGCGCCGCGTGCTCAGCACCTGGCCGAACTTGACGAAGATCGGTCCCAGGCGCTCCAGCGCGCGGCGCAGCCGCACAC
>JBASTF010000426.1:0-4785 GCA_049274755.1 Rubrivivax sp.
GGGCACGCCGACGCTGATCTGGTCCGACGGCTAGCGCACCGAGGGCTACGTCGATCGCACGGTGCTCGAGGCGCGGCTGGCCCAGGCATCGCAGGCGAAGGAGGCACGGCCATGAGCTGCGTTCCGCGTCCACTCATCGCGGCGCTGGCTGTCGCGACGCTCGGCGGCTGCATGAGCATGACCGGCCTGAGCGCCAGCTCCAGCTATGCCTGCAAGGCCCCCGAAGGCGTCACCTGCGATTCGGTGTCCGGCACCTACGCCAATGCGGTCCACAACAACCTGCCGAGCCAGCGATCACGGGTGCCACCTGCAGCGGCGCCAGCCGCTCAGCCGGCGACGCTCGCGCCGGCGCCCGGCACGTCGGCGTCCACGACGCCCATGCCATTGCGTTCCTCCGCGCGCATCCTGCGCCTGTGGTTCAAGCCCTGGGAGGACGCCGACCGCGACCTCTACGACCAGGGCTACGTCTTCGTGCAGATCGACAGCGGCCAGTGGCTGATCGATCACGCGCAGCGCCAGATCCGCGAAGCCTACGCCCCGCTGCGTCCACCTCCCAAAGCATCGGCCGCAGCAGGCGACGGCAAGGACGCCGCCCCCGCACCGCTGTTGCCGAACCTCAAGAGCGCGCCCAGGCCGCCGACCGGGGAGAACCCATTCCCGGGTCTCGCGCCATCGCCCGTCCGTCCCGACAGTTCCGATTGAAGGCAGGCCATGCAGACCTTTGACGCTCAAGCGCTGGAACGTGCCCCCGGCAGGCCGGTCCCTCGTCCGCCCCTGTTCGGCTTCGGGGCGCCGGCAGACACGCCGGCCGAGCAGTTCGCCGCCTGGCTACCCTACTCCGCCTACCTCCCCGGCGAGAAGCTCTTCGTCAACCGCGACAGCCTGGGTTTCATGCTCGAGGTGATGCCGCAGTCGGGCGCCGACGAGCGCATGGCCGAGGTGCTGATCTCGCTGTACTCGACCTGCCCGCCCGGCACCGGCATCCAGTTCCATCTGTTCGCCTCGCCGCACATCCGGGAGCAGTTGCGCCGCTACGCCAACCTCCGCGTCGAGGACACCGACCAGCTCGACAAGGCCAAGCACTGGGGCCGACCGGCGCGCAACGACAACCTGTTCCGCAAGCTGGCGCGTCAGCGCGTGGGCCACTTGCTGAGCGGCGCGCAGCAGTCGCTGACCGCCGGCTTCCACTACACGCTGCGCGACTTCCGGCTGATGATGAGCGTCGCGGTCAACGCCGACGCCGAAGACCTGAACCGCCGTGACGAGATCATGGCGCTGCGCGAGTCGATGGCCTCGACGCTGCGATCGGCCTCGCTGCCCAACCGCGTGTGCGACGCCGCGGACCTGATCAACTGGTGCTCGCTCTTCACCAACCCCGACCGCATCTCGGCATCGAGGGCGGCCGACGCGCCCGACCTGCACTACGACGATGGCCGCGAGATCCGCGACCAGATCGTCGACTTCGACACCATCCAGGATCCGCATCCCGGCGGCCTGACGCTGTGGAAGGAAAGCAGCGGCGACATCCTCGAGGCGCGCTTCTACTCGATCAAGTCCTTCCCCGAGCGCTTCGCGCTCTGGCAGATGGGCTCGCTGATCGGTGACCTGATGCAGCCGGCTCTGCAGTACAGCGCCCCCTTCCTGCTGACGATGGGCGTGCACGTGCTCGACCCGAACGTCACCAAGTCGGTCGTCACGGCGAACCACGTGCGGGCCACGCAGAACGCCAAGTCCAAGATGGCCGACGTCATGCCGGACGTGCGCAAGAAGCTGGATGACTGGACGGCCGCGGCGGACGCCATCGACACCGGAGGCAGCCTGGTGACCCTGTACCACCAGCTGGCGATCTTCTCGGCGCCGGGCAAGGCGGTGGCGGCCCAGGAGACCGCCAACGCGATCTGGCGCGGCCGCGGCTTCCAGCTCAATGCCGACGTCTACATGCACCGCCAGGCGCTGCTGGCCAGCCTGCCGATGACGCTGTCGGAACGCTTCCACAAGGACCTGGCCAAGATGCGCCGCGTCTCGCGCAAGACGGTGGCCAACGCGATCCACCTGGCGCCGCTGATCGCCGAGTGGCGAGGCACGCGCACGCCGGCACTCGTCTTCGGCGGCCGGCGTGGCCAGCTGATGACGCTGGACATCTTCGACAACGACCTGGGCAACTACAACTTCGCGATCATCGGCGCGCCGGGCTCGGGCAAGTCGGTGCTGATGAACGAGATGGCCTGGTCCTACCGCGCCATCGACGCCAAGGTCTGGATGCTGGACCTCGGCCGCTCCTTCGAGAAGCTCTGCCGCAAGGCCAAGGGCACCTACATCGAGTTCAAGCCCGAGGTCGACATCTGCCTGAATCCCTTCAGCCACATCGTCGACATCAACGAAGACATCGACATGCTGGTGCCGGCCATCTCCAAGATGGCCTCGATGTCGCGGCCGCTGGACGAGGTCCAGTACAAGGCGATCTCGGCGATGGTGCTCAAGCTCTTCCGCGAGCACGGCAATGACCTGACCGTCACTGCGCTGCGCGACGCCTTCAAGACCGGGACGATCGAGGAGCTGGGGGTGCGCGAAGACCCGCGCATCCGCGACCTCGCGGTGATGCTCAATCCGTACGCCCGCGGTGGCCAGTACGAGCGCTTCTTCGAAGGCCGCAACAACGTCGACTTCACCAACGACTTCGTCGTCATCGAGAACGAGGAGCTGAAGCGCCGGCCCGACCTGCACGCGGTGGTCAACATCCTGCTGCTGCACCAGATCACCGGCGAGATGTACCTGACGCGCAACCGGCGCAAGGTGCTCTTCATCGACGAGCTGAAGCAGCAGTTGGGCGACATCGGCGCCGACGATCCGGTCAAGGCCGCGGTGGTCGAGGAAGCTGCCCGGCGCGCGCGCAAGTACGGCGGCTCGCTCGGCACCGCCACCCAGAGCGCCGACGACTACTACGGCTCGGCGCAGATGGAAGCCGCCTTCAACTGCTCGGACTGGGTGTTCCTGCTGCGGCAGAAGCCCGAGTCGATCGAGATGCTGGACCGCAAGGGCCGCCTGTCGATGGACGAGCCGAAGAAGCGCCTGCTGAACTCGCTGCGCACCGAGCCCGGCGTGTTCTCGGAGCTGTACATCTCCTCGCCGGTCGGCGAAGGGGTGGCACGCAACATCCTCGACCCGGCCACGCACCTGCTGTTCTCCAACAAGCTCGAGGACAACGCCCCGATCGACGAGCTGCGCGCGCAGGGCCTCACGATCGATGAAGCCATCGCCGAGTTGCTGCGGCGCCGGGGACACGTCGTATGAGGTCCGCACTGCTCCAGGTACTGGCAACGCTGCTCATCGTTGCGGCAGCGCTCGCGGCCTACGACCGCCTGGTGGTCCGCCCGGCCCAGATCGTCGGCGTCGTCGACGTCGGCGAGGTCTACCGCCAGAAGGAAGCGGAGTTCACGCTGATCCTGACCAAGGCCGGCACCGACGACGAACGGCAGAAGGCGATGGTGATGGCACGCGCCTTCGCGCAACGCCTGCCCGTTGCGCTGGAAGAACTCCCGCGCGAGTGCGGCTGCCTGGTGGTGCTCAAGAGCGCCGTGGCCGGGCCGACACCGCGCACGCTGGATCTGACGGCGCACCTGAAGCGCAAGGTGGAAGCGCCATGAATGCGCGGATGGATCGTTGGTTGACCAGCTTCGGCCACTTCCTCCACGACCTGCGCGTTCGCTGGTACTTGTACCTGCCCGTCTTCGCGATCTGGGGCTTGGCGTACCTGCGGCTTTTCGTGGATCCGACGCCGCGCGTGCCGCTGCTGTTCAACTGGACGCCCAGCCTGCCCTATCGCGTCGCGTGGCTGCAGTACGGGGCGCACGCGCTGCAGCGTGGCGACTACGTCGTGTTCGCGTTCGAAGGCGAGGCACGCGTGATCTACCCAGGTCTCAACGGCCAGCCCTTCTTCAAGCGCGTACGTGGTCTGCCCGGCGACACCGTGACGGTGACGGGCCGCGTGGTGTCGATCAACGGCGAGGTGGTCGGCACCGCCAAGACCCATGCGTTCGACCGGCGGCTGCTGGATCCCATCGCTACGACGGTGATCCCGCCCGGGCAGTACTACGTGCAAGGCACGGGGCTCGACTCCTTCGACTCGCGCTACCGCGCCAGCGGCCTGGTACGCGCCGAGCAGGTGTTCGGCACGGTCGTGCCCCTGTTCTGAGGTCGACATGGTCCACTCGATCCGCCCCTTCGCTGCACTCAGCGTCTTGCTCGTGGCACTGGCCACGACATCCCACGCTGCGCCGCCGCCTCCAACACCTGCCGCATCTCAACCTGGAGACGAGATGCCGATGGCCGACTACCTTGGCCTGCTGGCGCAAATCGCCCCCGCGGCGCGCGAGGGTGCCGAGGCCTACCTGCAGGCCTTCCAACAGCGTTGCGGTCGCGCACTGAGAACGGCCGAGCTGCGGCAAGCGATGTCCGCAGGCGATGGCGATCCGGCGCTGATGGGCATGATCCGCGCCAGCCAATTGCGCGACGCCAAGGCGGTGTCCGATCTCGGGCAACGCCTGAACTGCAGGAGCGCGCGATGAAGACGGTCGCATCGATCGTTCTGGCGCTCGTGACGCTGGCGTCGGCGCTGGCCGCCGCCGAGTCGCGCGCTGCGGACCTCGGCACGATCGGCCCGACCTACGGCATCGCCGAACCGCATCTGCTGGCCTTCATCGAACAGCGGCTGCGCGAGAAGGAACGCAGCGGCGAGTTGCAGCGCCTCGCCGACGAGGCGCGCGCGCGCGGCGTCGCGGCGGTGCG
>JBASTF010000427.1:0-2246 GCA_049274755.1 Rubrivivax sp.
GGTGCGTCTGGGCGCCCGCGGCTGGCGGGTCAGCGTGCTCGAAAAACTGTCGCAGCCGGGCGGCAAGGCGCGGGTGCATCGCCGCGGCGGCTACACCTTCGACGCCGGGCCCACGGTCATCACGGCACCGCACCTGTTCGAGGAACTGTGGGCGCTGGCCGGCAAGCGCCTGGGCGACGAGATCGACCTGCGGCCGGTGTCGCCGTTCTACCGCATCCGCTTCGACGACGGCACGGTCTTCGACTACAGCGGCGACGCCGCGGCGATGCGCGCCGAAGTCGCGCGGCTCGCGCCGGACGATGTCGAAGGCTACGAACGCTTTCTGCGCACCAGCCGCGCGATCTTCGAGGTCGGCTTCGCGCAGCTGGCGCACCAGCCTTTCGACCGCTGGGCCGACATGGCGCGGGTGTTGCCGGACCTGCTGCGCCTGCAAGCCTGGCGCAGCGTGCACGGGCTGGCGGCCCGCCATGTGCGCGATCCCAAGCTGCGCACCGTGCTGACCTTCCAGTCGCTGCTGGTCGGCGGCAACCCGTTTGCGACGACCTCGGTCTACTGCCTGATCGCCTTTCTCGAAAGACGCTGGGGCGTGCACTTCCCGATCGGCGGCACCGGCCGGCTGGTGCAGGGGCTGGTGGGCTTGATCGAAGGCCAGGGCGGCCGGCTGCGCTGCAATGCGGGTGTCGCCGAGATCCTGGTCGACCGCGGCGTCGCCTGCGGCGTGCGGCTGGAGTCGGGCGAGAAGCTCGCGGCCGACATCGTGGTCTGCAACGCCGATTCAGCCACCGCCTACCGCAGGCTGCTGCCGGCACACACGCGCCGGCGCTGGACCGACCGCCGCATCGATCGCGCGCGTTATTCGATGAGCCTGTTCGTCTGGTACTTCGGCACCCGGCGGCGCTGGCCCGATGTGGCGCACCACACCATCGTGCTCGGGCCGCGTTATCGCGAACTGCTCGACGACATCTTCGAGCGCCAGCACCTGGCCGACGACTTCAGCCTCTACCTGCACCGGCCGACCGCCACCGACCCGACACTCGCACCACCCGGCTGCGACGCCTTCTATGTGCTGGCGCCGGTGCCGCACCTGGGCAGCGGCACCGACTGGCGCGTGCAGGCCGAACCCTACCGCCAGGCCATCCAGCAGCGGCTGCAGGCCACGCTGCTGCCCGGGCTCGACCATGAGATCGAGGTCTCGCTGATGTTGACGCCGCAACAGTTCCAGGACGAGCTCGGCGCCTTCCGCGGCGCGGCCTTCGGCCTGGAGCCGGTGCTCAGCCAGAGCGCGTGGTTCCGGCCGCACAACCGCAGCGAGGAGGTCGAGCGCCTCTTCCTCGTCGGCGCCGGCACGCACCCGGGCGCCGGGCTGCCGGGTGTGCTGTCGTCGGCACGTGTGCTCGACAGCCTGGTGCCCAGCGCCGCGGAGTTCGTTCGCCATGGCTGTTGAACCACTGCGCGCCCACGACGTCGCCGCCTGCCGCGCGCTGCTGCGGCACAACTCGCGCACCTTCCATGCCGCGTCGCTGCTGCTGCCGCCGCGTGTGCGGGCACCGGCCTCGGTGTTGTACGGCTTCTGCCGCATCGCCGACGACATCGTCGATGTGCACGGCGGGCAGGCGGCGGCGATCGACGCACTGCGCTCGCGGCTGGACGCGGCCTACGCCGGCACCGGCAGCGAACGGGCGCTGGCGGCGCTGGTGGCGGTGCACGAGATCCCGCGCCTGCTGCCCGAGATGCTGCTCGAAGGCCTGGCCTGGGACGCCGAGGGCCGGCGCTACACCACGCTCGACGGGCTGCTGGCCTATGCCGCGCGTGTGGCCGGCACGGTGGGCGCGATGATGGCGCTGCTGATGGGCGCACGGTCTGCTGCGGCACTGGCGCGGGCCTGCGACCTCGGTGTTGCGATGCAGTTGTCGAACATCGCGCGTGACGTCGGCGAAGACGCGCGCAACGGCCGCCTGTACCTGCCGCTGGCGATGTTGCAAGGCGCTGGCATCGACGCCGACGCATGGCTGGCACAGCCGCGGTTCAGCGCCGCGCTCGGCAGCGTCGTGCTGCAGTTGCTCGATGCGGCCGACACGCTGTACACCCGCGCCAACGCCGGCATCGCGCTGCTGCCGTTCGACTGCCGGCCCGGCATCCAGGCCGCGCGCCTGCTGTATGCCGAGATCGGCCACGAAGTCGCGCGCCGCGGCGGCGACTCGGTCGAACGCCGTGCCGTCGTGCCGCCGGCGCGCAAGGCACTGCTG
>JBASTF010000428.1:0-3111 GCA_049274755.1 Rubrivivax sp.
CTCGGCGGCCAGCCCGTGGCGGTGCTGGCCGGCCGCAAACATGCCTACGAAACCGGCGAGCCCGACGGCATGAAGGGTGCCATCCGCACGCTGGCCGCCCTGGGTGTGCAGGTGCTGGTGCAGACGAATGCCGCCGGCAGCATGGAACCCGGCATGAAACCCGGCGAGATCATGCTGATCACCGACCATGTCAACGTCGTGCAGCGCAGCCCGCTGTTCCACGAACCCGGCGACCACCGCTTCGTCGACATGTCGGCGGCCTACGACCCGGCGTTCGGTGCCGTCGCCCAGGCCGTGGCGGCACGGCAGGGCGCGACGCTGCATGCAGGCGTGTATGCCTGGGTCATGGGCCCGCAGTTCGAGACACCGGCCGAGATCCGCTGGCTGCGTGGCCTGGGTGCCCAGGCCGTGGGCATGAGCACGGTGCCTGAAACCATCCTGGCGCGGCACGCGAAGATGAAGGTGCTGGCGCTGTCGATGATGACGAACATGGCCGCCGGCATGGCCGACGAAACCCTGAGCCACGCCCACACGATGGCCACCGCCCAGGCCGCGAGCCAGCGTGCCGTGGCGCTGCTGGAAGCCGTGGTCGGCGCCCTGGAGGTCTGAGATGCCCGATGCCAAGACAACAGCAGCGCTGGCGCTGGCCTGCCTGGACCTGACCAGCCTGAACGACGGCGACACGCCAGCCGACATCGAAGCGCTGTGCCAACGCGCCCAGGGCCCGTTCGGCCACACCGCCGCCGTCTGCGTCTGGCCGCGTTTTGCGGCGCAGGCGCGTGCGCTGCTGCCGGCTTCGGTGAACGTGGCCGCCGTCGCCAACTTCCCCGACGGCAGCAGCGATGTCGAACGCGCGGTGCGCGACACGGCCGAGATCGTGGCCGCCGGCGCGCAAGAGGTCGACGTGGTGATCCCCTACCGCGACCTGGCCGCCGCCCCGGCCCTGCTGGCCGCCGTGCGCCGGGCCTGCGCGGGCCTGAAGCTCAAGGTCATCCTGGAAACCGGCGAACTGCAGGACGCCGCGCTGATCCGCCGCGCCTGCGGCATCGCGCTGGACGCTGGTGCCGACTTCCTGAAAACCAGCACCGGCAAAGTGAAGGTCAATGCCACGCTGGAAGCCGCGGCGCTGCTGCTGGCCGCCATCCGCGACGGTGGTCACAAGACCGTGGGCTTCAAGCCGGCCGGCGGCATCCGCACGGTGGCCGATGCCGCGGCCTTCATCGCGTTGACCGAAGCGCACCTGGGCCGCGTGACGCCGCAGCGTTTCCGCATCGGCGCCAGCGGCCTGTTGAACGACATCGAGGCGGTGCTCGGCGGCGGCCGTGCCGCGGCCACGACCGCCAGCTACTGAAGAAGACGGGAACACCCATGCGCCTTGCCCTGCCCTTGCTCGCCACCGCCGCCCTGGTGGCCGGCTGCGCCACGCCCCGTGCCACCGAACCGGTGCAGCTGAAGATCCTTGCGATCAACGACTTCCACGGCAACCTCAAGCCCTCGTCGGGCGGCATCCGCATCAAGGATCCGGCCGATCCGGGCAAGACCGTCACCGTGGCTGCCGGCGGTGCCGAGCACCTGGCCACCGCGGTGAACACGTTGCGTGCGCAGAACCCCAACCATGTGTTTGTCGCCGCCGGCGACCTGGTGGGCGCGACGCCGCTGCTGTCGGCGCTGTTCCGCGACGAGCCGACGATCGAGTCGCTGTCGGCGATGGGGCTGGAGATCGCCGCGGTCGGCAACCACGAGTTCGACAAGGGCGCGGCCGAGCTGCTGCGCCTGCAGAACGGCGGCTGCAGCAGCGAGGGCTGCAAGGGCCCGGCGCCGTTCACCGGCGCCAAGTTCCAGTACCTGGCCGCCAGCACCGTGGTCAACGCCACCGGCAAGACCCTGCTGCCGCCCTATGCGGTGAAACGTTTCGGCGGCATCCCGGTGGCCTTCGTCGGGCTGACGCTGAAAGACACGCCGACCATCGTCGTGCCCGCCGGCGTCGCCGGCCTGACCTTCCGCGACGAGGCCGACACCGTCAACGCCCTGGTGCCCGAGCTGAAGAAGCAGGGCATCGAGGCCATCGTCGTGCTGATCCACGAAGGGGGTGTGCCCAGCGGCGACTACAACGAATGCCCCGGCATCAGCGGCCCCATCGTCGACATCGTGAAGAAGCTCGACAAGGCCGTGGACCTGGTGATCAGCGGCCACACCCACCGCGCCTACAACTGCACGATCGACGGCCGCCTGGTCACCAGCGGCGACAAGTACGGCACCGTCGTCACGCAGATCGACGTCACGCTGGACCCGAAAACCGGCGACATCGGCAAGGCGGTGGCCGACAACCTCATCGTTCGCACCACCAGCTTCGCCAAGGACCCGCGCCAGACCGAGCTGATCGCCGCCTACGAGAAGCTGGCCGTGCCGCTGGCCAAGCGTGTGGTGGGCCGCATCGGCGCCGCGCTGTCGCGCGATGCCGGCCCCGCCGGCGAAAGTGCGCTGGGCCAGGTGATCGCCGACGCCCAGCTGGCCGCCACACGCGACGCCGGCGCGCAGATCGCGCTGATGAACCCCGGTGGCATCCGCGCCGCATTGCCGATGCCCGGCGACGGCCAGCTGCGCTACGAAGACCTGTTCGCCGTGCAGCCCTTCTACAACAACCTGGTGACGGTGACGCTGAGCGGCGCCCAGCTGGTGCAGCTGCTCGAGCAGCAGTGGCAGACCGCCACCCGCACCCACATGCTGCAGGTCAGCCGCGGCTTCAGCTACAGCTGGGACAACGGCAAGCCCATGGGCCAGCGTGTGCTGCCCGGCAGCCTGACGCTGAACGGCCAGCCGATCGCCGCCGATGCCAGGCTGCGTGTCACCGTCAACAGCTTCATCGCCTCGGGCGGCGACAACTTCACCGTGCTGAAGCAGGGCAGCGACAGCCGCACCGGCATGATGGACGTCGACGCGCTCGAGCTCTACGTCAGGAACAACCCGACCCTGGTGCCCGGTGCACTCGACCGCGTGACACGCGTCAACTGAGGGCCCGGCCGGCCATGGCCCTGGCACCGGAAATCATCCGCCGCAAGCGCGACGGCGGCCGGCTGCCCGAGGCCGAGATCCAGGCCTTCGTGCAAGGCC
>JBASTF010000429.1:0-4726 GCA_049274755.1 Rubrivivax sp.
GGCCACGCCCAGGCCGATGCGCCCCCATTGCGCCTGCGCGCCCAGGCCGCTGGCGGCGCCGGACACGTCCAGCGCCAGCGCCAGGCCCAGCAGGATCAGCGGCATCGCCAGCAGCACACGGCGCTCGGGCCGGTGGCGGTAGAAGGCCCAGGCGGCCAGCGCCGTCCACAGCGGGTAGGTGTTGAAGGCCAGCAGGGCCAGCGCCACCGGAATGCGCGCCACCGCCGAATACAGGCTCAGGCTTTGCAGCGTGACCAGCAGGCCGATGGCGGGCATCACCCTGTGGTGGCGCGGCTGCAGCTTCCACGACACGCCGGCAGCGCGCACGATCAGCGCAACCACGGCGGCGGTGGCGAGGCTGCGCACGGCCACGGCGGTGGCCACGTCCAGGCCATGGTCCAGCGCCACGCGTGCGGCCACGTGGTTGGCACCGAACATGCTGGCCAGCAGCAGCAACATCACGAAGGCCTGGGGGCTGAGGGTGGTCGGTGTCATGGGGCGCCGGATCATATCGGCCCGCCAGCCCAAACCGGGTACAACCGCTGCTGACCATGAACCAACGCCATGTCACGCTGCGCCAGTTCCGCTACTTCGTCGCCGTGGCCGAGAGCGGTTCGGTGGCCGCCGCGTCGCGCATGCTGAACATCGCGCAGAGTGCGCTGACGAAAAGCCTGCTGGAACTGGAAGCCGAACTCGGCAGCCTGCTGTTCGAGCGCAGCCCCAAGGGCATGACGCTGACGCCGCAGGGCCACCGCTTCCTGGCCAGCGCGCGCAAGGTGCTGGGCTCGGTGGCCGACGCGCTGCGCCTGCATGCCGACGCGCAGGCCGCGGCGATCAGCGGTGTGCTGGCGGTCGGCGTCACCAGCCTGGTGGCGGGCTATTACCTCAGCGAACTGTTCAGCCGCTTCCGCCGCAGCCACCCGGCGGTGCAGGTCTACGTCACCGAAGACGCGCCGCGTTTCCTGGAGCACCTGCTGATCAATGGCGAGCTCGATGTCGCCATCATGGTGAGCAACGCCCTGGGCGAGCCGCAGGCCATGGTCGCCGAAACGCTGACACGCAGTGCCAACCGCGTCTGGCTGCCGGCCAACCACACGCTGGCTGGCAGCGACGAGATCTCGCTGGCCGATTGCGCGGCGCAGGACCAGATCGTGTTGGACGCCGACCGCATCGACGAGCTGATGAAGGGCGTCTGGACACGCCACCAGCTGAAGCCGCGTGTGATCCTGCGCACCTCGTCGCTGGAGGCCGTGCGTTCGCTGGTCGGCGCCGGGGCCGGCATCGCGGTGCTGCCCGACTTCCTGTACCGCCCCTGGACGCTGGACGCCGAGCATGTGGAGGTGCGGCGCCTGCGCGACGAGGTGCCCACCGTCGACGTGGGCCTGGTCTGGCGCCGCGGCTCGGGGCTGAAGCCGGCGGCGGCCGAGTTCATCGAACTGGCGCGCGACCAGGCACGCCAGCGCGCCAAGCCGCTCAGAGCTTGACCATCACGTGCCGCGGCACGGTGTAGTCCTCCAGCGCGTACATGCCCAGATCCTTGCCGTAGCCCGAGGACTTCAGCCCGCCGTGCGGCATCTCGCTGACCAGCATGAAGTGGGTGTTGATCCAGGTGCAGCCGTACTGCAGTTTCTTGGCCACACGCATGGCACGCGAGACGTCCTGCGTCCAGACCGACGAGGCCAGGCCGTAGTCGCTGTCGTTGGCCCAGGCGATGGCCTGTTCGGTGTCGGAGAAGCGGGTGACGCTGACCACCGGGCCGAAGACTTCGCGCTTGACGATCTCGTCTTCCTGGCGCGCGCCGGCCACCACGGTGGGCTCGTAGAAGAAACCGCTGCCGGCTCGCGCCTTGCCGCCGGCGGTGATCTCCATGTGGCCCGTCATCAGCGCCCGCTCGACGAAGCTGGCGACGCGGTTGCGCTGGCGGTCGCTGATCAGCGGCCCGACCTCGACCTCGGGCTCGTCCTGCAACCCGAGCCGGATGCTCCTCACCGCGCTCGACAGGTCGGCCACCAGCCTGTCGTAGACCTTGGCGCCGGCGTAGACGCGGCAGGCCGCGGTGCAGTCCTGGCCGGCGTTGTAGTAGCCGAAGGTGCGCAGACCGTCGACGACGGCGGCGATGTCGGCGTCGTCGAAGACGATCACCGGCGCCTTGCCGCCGAGTTCGAGGTGGGTGCGCTTCAGCGTGCCGGTGGCCGCCTGCAGGATCTTGCGGCCGGTGCTGACGTCGCCGGTGAGGCTGACCATCGCCACCTTCGGGTGTTCCACCAGCGTCTGGCCGACGCTGGGGCCGCGGCCGGCGATGACGTTGATGACGCCCTTGGGGAAGATCTCGGCTGCCACACGCGCCAGCAGCAGCGTCGACAGCGGCGTCTGCTCGCTGGGCTTGATGACCACGGTGTTGCCGGCGGCCAGTGCCGGCGCCAGCTTCCAGGCCGCCATCATCAGCGGGTAGTTCCAGGGTGCGATCGAGCCGACCACACCCACCGGGTCACGCCGGATCATGCTGGTGTGGCCGGCCAGGTACTCGTTGGCCACGGTGCCGCCCATCGCGCGCACAGCACCGGCGAAGTAGCGCCAGCAGTCGACGACGGCCGGGATCTCGTCGCCCAGCGCCCGCGCGTAGGGCTTGCCGCAGTTCAGCGACTCCAGCCGCGCAAAGGCCTCGGACTGCTGCTCGATGGTGTCGGCCAGCTTCAGCAGCAGCCGCGAACGTTCCATCGGCGTCGTTTCGCTCCAGCCGTCGAAGGCGCGGTGCGCCGCCGACACGGCCTTGTGCACTTGGTCGCTGGAGGCTTCGGGCACGGCCACCAGCAGTTCGCCGGTGGCCGGGTTCAGCACCTTCTCGGCCTCGCCTTCGCCGGCGACGAAGTTGCCGTCGATCAGCAGTTCGGTGGGCAGCAGGGTGTCGCTCATGCGGGGTCTCCTCGTGTCAGCGTGAGGCCGGTTCGTCGGCGCGTGTCAGCAGGTAGGCGCCGAGGATGGGCAGGAAGGTCAGCGCGATGATGAGCACCGCGACGACATTGGTCACCGGGCGCTGGCGCGGGCGGATCAGCTCCTGCAGCATCCAGATCGGCAGCGTCGTCTGCTGGCCGGCGGTGAAGGTGGTGACGATGACTTCGTCGAAGCTCAGCGCAAAGGCCAGCAGCGCCCCGGCCAGCAGGGCCGAGCCCAGCTGCGGCAGCACCACGTGGCGCAGCGTCTGGAAACCGTCGGCACCCAGGTCCATCGAGGCTTCGATCAGGTTGGGCTGCAGCCGGCGCAGCCGCGCCACCGCGTTGTTGTAGACCACGACGACGCAGAACGTGGCGTGGCCGATCACGATGGTCCAGAACGAAAACGGGATCTCCAGCGTGTGGTACGCCGAGCGCAGCGCGATGCCGGTGATGATGCCGGGCAGGGCGATCGGCAGAATCAGCAGCAGCGACACCGCGTCGCGGCCGAAGAAGCTGGCGCGGGCCAGCGCAGCGGCGGCCAGCGTGCCCAGCAGCAGGGCCAGCGCCGTGCTGCAGGCCGCGACCTGGAACGACAGCAGCAGCGCGTCCCACAGGTCCTGGCGCTGCCAGGCGACGCCGAACCACTGCGCCGTCAGCGCCGGCGGCGGGAAGACGTAGCTCTTGTCCTCGGCGCTGAAGGCATACAGCACGATCAGCGCCAGCGGCACATGCAGGAAGGTGACGACGGCCCAGGCCGCGGCCTTCAGCGCCAGCGGTGCACGCTCAGAGCGCATCGAAGGCTCCCTGGCGCTTGGCCAGCCACAGGTACAGGCCGATGACGGCGATCGGCAGCAGCGAAAACGCCGCCGCAAACGGCAGGTTGCCGGCCACGCCTTGCTGGCGGTAGACGATCTGCCCGATGTACAGCGTGGAGTCGCCGATGACCTGGGGAATGATGTAGTCGCCCAGCGTCAGCGAGAAGGTGAAGATCGAGCCGGCGGCCACGCCCGGCATCGCCAGCGGCAGCACGACACGCCGGAAGGTGGTGGCCGGCGCGGCACCGAGATCGCCCGAAGCCTCGATCAGCGACGGCGGGATGCGTTCGAGCGCCGCCATGATGGGCAGCACCATGAAGGGCAGCCACATGTAGACGAAGACCACAAAGGTGCCGATGGCCGAGAAGCTGAGGCTGGGGCCGCCGACGGCCGGCAGCGCGAGCAGGGCTTCGAGCAGCCAGCCCAGGTGCAGCTGGGCTGCCAGCCAGGAGATGGCGCCTTCCTTGGCCAGCAGCAGCTTCCAGGCGTACAGCCGCACCAGGTAGCTGGACCACAGCGGCAGCATCACCGCGATGTACAGCGCTGCCTTCGTCGCGCCGCGGGCATGGCGCGCCATCGCATAGGCCAGCGGAAAGGCCAGCACGGTGCAGGCCAGCGTCACCGCCACCGCCATCACCACGGTGCGCAGCGCGGCGTCGACATTGGCGGGCTGCAGCAGGGCGACGAAGTTCTGCAGCGTCGGCTCGTGCACGACCTGGCCTGTAAACTCGTCGAGGCCGAAAAACGCATTCGCCAGCAGTGCAAACAACGCGCCGAGGTAGACGACGCCGAACCACAGCAGCGGCGGCGCCAGCAGGGCCAGCAGCAGCAGGCCGCGGCGGGTGTACAGCAGATCGGAGGCGCGGCGCTGCAGGCTTGCGCGTGGTGCCGGCAGGGCCAGGGCGGTGTTCATGTCGACATCGAGGCCGGGGCCGCCAGCGCGTGCACCGCGCCGTCGTCCCAGTGCAGGTGCACGGT
>JBASTF010000430.1:0-3842 GCA_049274755.1 Rubrivivax sp.
ATGGCGTCCCACAGCCCGGCGCGCGAACGCTGCAGCAGCAGGATCAGCAGCGCGCCGAAGACGATCATCTCGAAGTTGCCGCTGCGGCCCAGCAGCGCCGGCAGCAGGTCTTGCAGCCATTGCTTCAGCAGCGTGATGACACCGGCGCCGAGCAGCGCGCCCCAGACCTGGCCGGCACCGCCGACCACGGCCATGAACAGGTATTCGATGCCGTACTGCAGCCCGAACGGCGAGGGGTTCACAAAACGCTGCAGGTGCGCATACAACCAGCCCGAGGCTGCGGCCTGCAGCGCCGCGACGACGAAGATGACGAGGCGGGTGCGCGCGGTGTCCACGCCCATGGCCTCGGCCATCACGACACCGCCTTTCAGCGCACGGATGGCGCGGCCGGGGCGCGAGTCCAGCAGGTTCTGCGTCGTCAGCGCCGCCACCAGCACAAAGGCCCAGATCAGGTAGTACATGCGGCCGGGCTGGTCCAGCACCCAGCCGAACAGCTGCACCGGCGGGATGTTGGTCAGGCCGGTGTGGCCGCCCAGGCTTTCGAAGCTGCCGAACACGAAGTACAGGCTCAGGCCCCAGGCGATGGTGCCCAGCGGCAGGTAGTGGCCTTGCAGCTTCAGCGTCAGCGCACCCAGCAGCAGGGCCACGGCCAGCGTCAGCAGCAGGCCCACGGCCAGCGCCAGCCAGGGTGAGTGCTGCAGCCAGCCGAGCGCGCCACCGAGTTGCAGCGCGCCGGTGGACAAGGCCGCTGTGGTGTACGCACCCAGGCCGACAAAGGCCGCCTGGCCGAAGCTGGTGAGGCCACCGACGCCGGTGAGCAGCACCAGGCCCAGCGCCACCAGCCCGTAGAGGCCGATGTAGTTCAGCAGGGTCAGCCAGAACGGCGGCACCACGGCCGGTGCCAGCAGCAGCACCAGCACGAAGACGAGGAAGACAAAACGCGGCTGCATCAGTCGTCTTCCTCGACATGGTGGCTGGTCAGCGAACGCCACAGCAGCACCGGGATGATCAGCGTGAAGACGATGATCTCCTTGTAGGCGCTGGCCCAGAAGGCCGAATAGGCTTCGATCAGGCCCACCAGCACGGCGCCGGCGGCCGCCACCGGATAGCTGACCAGGCCGCCGATGATGGCGCCGACAAAACCTTTGAGGCTGATGAGGAAGCCGGAGTCGAAGTAGATCGTCGTCAGCGGCGCGATCAGCACACCCGACAGCGTGCCGATGAAGCTGGCCAGCAGGAAGGTGGCCTTGCCGGCGAACACCGGCGAAATGCCCATCAGCCGGGCGCCGGTGCGGTTCATCGCCGCGGCGCGCAGCGCCTTGCCGTACAGCGAACGCCCGAAGAACAGCGCCAGCGCGACGATCAGCAGCAGCGAGGCCGCGATGACGGCCAGCGTCTGCGCCTTCAGCCGCACGCTGCCGAACTCCAGCATCGCATCGACCATGGGCGCGGCGCGTGCCCCTTCGGCGCCGAAGACCAGCAGGCCCACGGCCATCATCGAGACATGCAGCGCGATCGAGACGATCAGCAGCACCAGGGCCGGCGCGTCGGCGATCGGCTGGTAGACCAGGCGGTACAGCAGCGGGCCCAGCGGCACCAGCAGGGCCAGCGTCAGTGCGATCTGCGCCGCCTGCGGCAGGTCGGCCGGCGCCAGGCCGTACAGCACGGCCAGCACCGGCAGCGGGTACAGCAGCTTGGCGGCAAAAGCCCAGCCCAGGCGTGCCGCCGGGTCGCGCCAGCGCTGCACCAGGTCGAGCACGGCACAGGCCGCACACAGGCCCACCAGCAGCCAGACCACGGCGCTGCGCTGGCCGGCCTGCAGCGCGGCCAGCGTCAGCGCGCCATAGGCGACGTACTCGCCCAGCGGGATCAGCAGCACCCGCGTGACGGTGAACACCAGCACGATGCTCAGCGCCAGCAGCGCGTAGACGGCGCCGTTGGTGATGCCGTCCTGGCCCAGCAGGACGGCGATCTGCAGGTTCATCGCTGCCTTACTTCAGCAGCTTCCAGCTGCCGTCCTTGACGACGATGAGTTCGCGGCCGCGTTCGTCGAAGCCGCTGTGGTCGGCCGGCGTCATGTTGTAGATGCCCTGGGTGGCGACCAGTTCCTTGGTCTGCTCCAGCGCGTCGCGCAGCGCGGCGCGGAATTCCTTGGTGCCGGGCTTGGCCTTGGCCGCCGCCACCGGGATGGCCTTCTGCAGCAGCAGGCCGGCGTCGTAGACGTTGGCGCCGAAGGTCGCCGGCTTGCTGCCGTTGGCCTTTTCGTAGGCGGCGATGTAGTCGCTGGCGATCTTCTTCGACGGGTGGCTGTCGGGCATCTCGGGCAGCACCAGCATCAGGCTGGCGGCCAGGATGGTGCCTTCGACCTTCTTGCCGCCCAGCTTCAGGAAGGCGTCGAGCGCGGCGCCGTGGGTCTGGTAGATCTGGCCCTTGTAGCCGCTGTCCACCAGCGTCGTGTGCGGCAGCACCGTGGGGCCGCCGGCGGCAGCCACCAGCACGGCATCGGGGCCGGCCGCCAGCAGCTTCAGGCTTTGTGCGGTGACCGAGGCGTCGGTGCGCAGGAACTTCTCGCTGGCGACGATCTTGATGCCGGCCTTGTTCGTCAGCTCGGTGACGACGCGGGTCCAGTTTTCGCCGTAGGGGTCGTTCAGCGCGATCAGGCCCAGGGTCTTGACCTTGGCCTTGACCATGTGGTCGACCAGGGCCTTGGCGATGATGTCGTCGTTCTGCGTCGTCTTGAAGACCCACTTCTTCGGTTCGGTCATCGGCAGCACGACGGCAGCCGTGCCCACAGGCGCCAGCATCGGCACGCCGGCTTCGGCGACGAACTGGATCACGCCCATCGCGTTCGGCGAGCCGCTGGGGCCGATCAGCGCATCGATGTTCTGCTCGCTGATCAGCTTCTTCACCTCGGTGACGGAGTTGGTCGAGTCGCTGGCGTCGTCGCGCGAGAAGTACTCCACCGTCAGGTTGCCGATCCTGGTCGGCAGCAGGGCCACGGAGTTTTTCTGCGGAATGCCGACCAGGGCCGTGGGCCCGGTGGCCGAGGTGACGACGCCGATCTTCACCTGCGCCAAGGCTGGCAGGGCGGCCAGTGCCAGCAGGGCGGCGAGACGTGAGGGTTTCATCTTCATGGACGAGGCTCCGGGTTGGCGATGGGGGTCAGAGGGTCAGTGAACCGACGCTGGTGCCGCCGCAGACATAAAGCACCTGGCCGGTGACGAAGCTGTTGGCCGGGTCGGCAAAGAAGCTGACGGCACGGGCCACGTCGTCGGCTTCGCCGAGGCGCTTCACCGGCACGGCGGCGGCGAGTTGGCGTTCCTTGTCGCTGCCGGCCGGCACGACGTCGAAAAACATGTCGGTGCGGATGGGTCCGGGCGCCACGACGTTGACGGTGATGCCGTCGCCGCCCAGTTCCAGCGCCCAGGTGCGGGCCATGCCCAGCATGCCTGCCTTGGTGGCCGAGTAGCTGGTGCGTGTGGCCAGGCCCAGCGCAGCACGCGAGGACAGCAGCACGATGCGGCCGTACCGCGCCGCGCGCATCACCGGCAGCGCCGCCTGCACCAACTGCACGGCGCAGCCCAGGTGCAGGTTCAGCAGCATGTCCATGTCGTCGAGCTGCACCTCGGGCAGCAGCGCAGCGCGGATGACGCCGGCGTTGTGCACGACGGTGTCGACCTCGAAACGCCGCACCAGTTCGGCCGCAGCCTGGGCGGTGGCGGCACGGTCGGCCAGGTCGACTTCGATGCTGTGCAGCCGCGGGTGTTCGATGTCGGCAGCGCGGCGCGCCAGCGACACGACCTCGGCACCTTCGGCCAGCAGGCGCTGGCAGATGGCACGGC
>JBASTF010000431.1:0-4255 GCA_049274755.1 Rubrivivax sp.
GTTCGCCATCGCCAGCTGCCAGCGCTGGGACACCGGCCACTACGCGGCCTGGCGCCATGCCGCCGCCGAGCCGCTGGACCTGGTGCTCTTCCTCGGCGACTACATCTACGAATACGCCACCACCGGTGCCGACGCCGTGCGCGCCCACGACGGTGGCCTGGTGCACACGCTGGCCCAGTACCGCGCACGTTACGCCCAGTACAAAAGCGATGCCGCGCTGCAGGCTGCCCATGCCGCCTGCCCCTGGCTGGTGATTGCCGACGATCACGAGGTCGAGAACGACTACGCCGGCCTGCAGGGCCAGCTGCTGCAACCCGGTTTCGCCGCGCAGCGTGCCGCGGCCTACCAGGCCTGGTGGGAGCACATGCCGCTGCCGAAGGCGGCACGGCCGGTCGACGGCCAGCTGCGCATGCACGGCCGGCTCGACTGGGGCCGGCTGGCGCGCCTGCACCTGCTGGACACGCGCCAGTTCCGCGACGCCCAGTCCTGCCCGCGCCCTGGCCGCGGCGGTTCGAACACCGTGCGTGTGAAGGACTGCCCCGACCTGGTCGACCCCAAACGCAGCCTGCTCGGTGCTGCGCAGGAACGCTGGCTGGCCGAAGGCTGGGACCTGCAGCGGCCCTGGAACCTGCTGGCGCAGACCACGTTGATGGCGCGTTTCAGCGACGAAGCCGTGCAGCCCGATGGTGGCCGTGTCTGGACCGACGGCTGGGACGGCTACCCGGCCTCGCGCCAGCGCCTGCTGGCCACGCTGGCCGAGCGCCGCGTGCCCGGTGTCGTCGCGCTGGGTGGCGACGTGCATGCCAACTACGTGGCCGACCTCAAGCTCGACTTCGGCGACCTCAGGTCGCCGGTGCTGGCCAGCGAATTCTGCGGTACCTCGATCAGCAGCCTGGGCCGTGCACAAGACCGCGTGACGGCCGCGCTGCCGCTGAACCCCCACGTGCACCTGGGCCGCAGCGACCGCCGCGGTTATGTGCACTTCAAGCTCGACGAACGCCAGCTGCAGGCGCGGTTGCGGGTTGTCGACGACGCACGCAACCCGGCCAGCGGCGCCGGCACGCTGGCCAGCTTCGTCGTCGATGCCAAGCGGCCCGGGCCGCAGGCGGCCTGACACCGAGACACCGGCATGAACCGACCCCCCGTGCCCGACGACCACGCGAAGACACAGCTGATGCCGCGCCGCGACATCGACGCCAACCTGCCGGCCGGCACCGCGCTGCAGGAGTTTGTCGTCGAAGGCCTGGTGGGTGTCGGCGGCTTCAGCATCGTCTACAAGGCCCGCGACACCCGTCTGGGCCGCATCGTCGCGCTGAAGGAATACATCCCGGCCACGCTGGCCACACGTGGCCCCGGCGGCCAGGTCGTGCCGCGTTCGCCGAACCACCGCGAACATTTCGAGCTCGGGCTGAAGAGCTTCATCAACGAAGCGCGGCTGCTGGCTTCGTTCGACCACCCGGCGCTGGTGAAGGTCTACCGCTTCTGGGTCGAAAACGGCACGGCCTACATGGTGATGCCGTTCTACGAAGGCATGACGCTGAAGAAGTGGCTGGCCGCCCTGGGCGCACCGCCCAGCGAAGCCTGGCTGCGTGTGCTGGCCGAGCAGACGATGGAGGCGCTGGGCGCCTTGCACGGCCAGCAGTGTTACCACCGCGACGTGGCGCCCGACAACGTGCTGCTGCTGCACGACAAACACGCGACCGGCAGTTTTCTCGAACAACGGCCGCGCCCGCTGCTGCTGGACTTCGGCGCTGCGCGGCGTGTGATCAGCGACGCAACGCAGAACCTGACGGCCATCCTGAAGCCGGGGTATTCGCCGGTGGAGCAGTACGACGGCGACGGCACGATGCGCCAGGGGCCGTGGACCGATGTCTACGCGCTGGCGGCCGTGCTGTACACGGCGCTGGCCGGCAAGACACCGCCGTCGGCCATCGCCCGTGTTGTCAAGGACGACCTGGTGCCGGCGCTGCAACTGGGTGCCGGGCGTTATTCGCCGTCCTTCCTGGCGGCCATCGACGCCGGGCTGGCGATCTGGCCGCCTGGGCGGCCGCAGGACATGCCTGCGTTCCGCGCCGCTTTCGACAAGCCCTATGTGCCACCGCCACCACCTCCGCCGCCGGCCCCCGAACGCAGCGGGTTGCGCGGCTGGCTGGCCTCACGCTGGCCGCGCTGGTTCGGCTGAACGCCGGCGTGTGGCCAGGGCTTCGTGCACGACGCGGCCCAGCTGTTCGAGCATGTATTCCTTGCGGATCACCGCGTGGGCGCCCGCCTGCAGCACCTGGTCGCGCAGCAGGTCCGAGACATAACCCGAAGTGATGACGATGGGCAGGCCGGGCGCCGCGGCGGCCAGCGCCTGCGCCAGGTCCAGCCCGGTGAGGCCGGGCATGTTGTGGTCGCTGACGACCAGGTCCACCTGTTCGCCGCCTTGCAGCCGCGCCAGCGCAGCGCGCGGATCGGCTTCGCCGCTGACGCGGTAGCCCAGACGCTGCAGCAGTTCCTGCGTCAGCGTCACCATCACCGGGTCATCGTCGACGACCAGCACATGTTCACCCTGGCCACGCGGTGTGCTGCCACCGTCGTTGCCCTGTGGCGTTGCAGCGGGTGCCGCGGCCAGCGGGAAATAGAGGTCGAAGCGGCTGCCTTCGCCAGGGGTGCTTTGCACGGTGATGGCACCGCGGTGCGAGGCCACGATGCCATGCACGACGGCCAGGCCCAGCCCGGTGCCGCGGCCCACCGGCTTGGTGGTGAAAAAGGGCTCGAAGGCGCGCTGCAGCGTCAGTGCATCCATGCCGCAGCCGTTGTCGGCCACCCACAGGTGCAGGTGTTCGCCGGCGGCCAGGCCGGCCACGGCGCCGGTGGCCAGGGTCTGCCGCTACAGCCCCAGCTCGATGCGGCCGGTGCTGCCCTGCAGCGCATGCCAGGCGTTGGTGCACAGGTTCATCAGCACCTGCTGGAACTGCGTGGCGTCGGCACCCACGTGCAGCGGCTCGGCCGCCACCTGCAGGTCCAGCGCCACCTGGGCCGGCAGCGTGGAACGCAGCAGGGCCGCGGTTTCGGCCACCAGCGGCTGCACCTGCTGCACCACCAGGGCCTGCGGCTGGCGGCGGCTGAAGGTGACGATCTGCTGCACCAGGCTGCGTGCGCGTTCGCTGGCCTGGCGGACTTGCAGCAGGCGTTCGCCGATGCCGGGCTGGCCGGCCAGCTCCTGCTGCAGCAGCGAGACATGGCCCAGCGTGGCCGCCAGGATGTTGTTGAAGTCGTGTGCGATGCCCCCGGCCAGCGTGCCGATGGCCTCCATCTTCTGCGACTGCTGCAGCTGCGCTTCCAGTGTGCTGCGCCGCTGTTCGGCGAGGCGGCGCTCGCTGATGTCGGTGACCATCACCAGCACGCCGGCCGGCCGGCCTTCGTCGTCGACGATGGCGCTGGTGGCCAGCTGCACCCAGAGCTCGGCGCCGTCGCGGCGGCGCAGCTGCGCTTCGCAGGGCTGGTGCTTGCCGGCGCTGATGGCGGCGCAGCCGGCGGCGTCGAGAAAGTCGCTGCAGGGCCGGCCCAGCATCTCGTCGGCGCGCCAGCCCAGCAAGGCCTGCAGCTTGGGATTGGCGAAGCTGGTGCGCTGCTGGGCGTCGATGGTCCAGATGCCTTCGTTGGCGGTGTCGACGATGCGCCGGTAACGTTCGGCGCTGTCGCGCAGCTGGCGTGTCATCGCCCGTGCCGCGGCATTGGCGCGTTCGCTGGCCGTCACCAGCTGCCAGGTCAGCAAGGCCAGCAGCAGGCTGAAGCCGCTGCCGGCGATGGCGATGACGACGGCCGCGTCCTGCGTCTGGCTTTGTGCGAAGGCGGGGCGGCTCTTCAGCTGCACCGTCCAGCTGTGGCCGGCGAAGCCGATGTACTCCTGCGCCTGCAGCGCCACCGGCTGCGTCTCGGGCAGCGCCTGCGCCGGGTACATGCGGGTTTCGTCGCTGGCGCGCACACCGTCGTAGACCAGCACGTCCACGCCAGGCAGGCCTTCGCCATACAGGCTGGACATCAGGTCGTCGATGCGGAAGCTGGCGACGATCCAGCCGCGCAGCCTGGCCTGGCGCAGCGGCACCGAGTCGACCGGCAGGCCGGCTTCGTAGACCGGCATGAACATCAGCACGCTGGACTCGCGCTCGCTGCCCGGCGCACCGGCCGACCAGAGCCGGTTCGTGATGGCGACGGCGCCCGAGTCGCGCGCCAGCAGCAGCGCAGCCCGCCATTCGGGCTGGGCCAGCAC
>JBASTF010000432.1:0-1832 GCA_049274755.1 Rubrivivax sp.
CCGCTGGTGCGGCTGTCGGTCACCGTCATCGCCGAGCAGAACGGCCGCCGCGAAGTCGGCTCGGGCGGCGGCGGCGGGCGCTTCGGCCTGGGTTATTTCCAGGACGCGCAGATCGAGTCCTATGTGCAGCAGGCCGTCAACGCCGCGCTGACGAACCTGGAAAGCCGCCCGGCCCCGGCCGGCGAGATGACCGTGGTGCTGGGCCCCGGCTGGCCCGGTGTGCTGCTGCACGAAGCCGTGGGCCATGGCCTGGAAGGCGACTTCAACCGCAAGGGTTCGAGCACCTTCGCCGGCCGCATCGGCCAGCGTGTGGCGGCCAGGGGCGTGACGGTGCTGGACGACGGCACCATCCCCGACCGCCGCGGCAGCCTGAACATCGACGACGAAGGCCACGCCAGCCAGCGCAACGTGCTGATCGAAGACGGCATCCTGAAGGGCTACATCCAGGACAGCCTGAACGCCCGCCTGATGGGCGTGAAACCCACCGGCAACGGCCGCCGCGAGAGTTATGCCCACCTGCCGATGCCGCGCATGACCAACACCTACATGCTGGCCGGCGACAAGAGCCGCGACGAGATCGTGGCCTCGATCAAACGCGGCCTCTACGCCACGAACTTCGGCGGCGGCCAGGTCGACATCACCAGCGGCAAGTTCGTGTTTTCGGCCAGCGAGGCCTTCTGGGTCGAAAACGGCAAGATCCTCTACCCGGTGAAGGGTGCCACCATCATCGGCAACGGCCCCGAGGCGATGACACGCGTCAGCATGATCGGCAACGACCTGCAGCTGGACACCGGCGTCGGCGTCTGCGGCAAGGAAGGCCAGAGCGTGCCGGTGGGCGTGGGCCAGCCGACGCTGCGCATCGAACGCCTGACCGTCGGCGGCACCGCGTGAGCCTTGCGCTCGCCGACATCGAGGCCGCCGCTGGCCGGCTGGCCGGCCAAGTGCTGGACACGCCCTGCGTCGAAAGCCGCACGCTGGGCCAGATCGTCGGCTGCCGCGTTTTCCTGAAGTTCGAGAACCTGCAGTTCACGGCCAGCTTCAAGGAGCGTGGTGCGCTGAACAAGCTGCTGGCGCTGTCGGCCGCCGGCGTGCAAGGGGTCATCGCGGCCTCGGCCGGCAACCACGCACAAGGTGTGGCCCACCATGCGCAGCGCCTGGGCATGCGCGCCGTCATCGTGATGCCGCTGCACACGCCGACGGTGAAGGTGGAACGCACACGTGGCTTCGGCGCCGAGGTGCTGCTGCAGGGCGAGACCTTCGACGAGGCGCGGGACCATGCCTTGCAGGTGGCCGATGCACAAGGCCTGCGCTTCGTCCACCCCTTCGACGACAGCCTCGTCATCGCCGGCCAGGGCACCATCGGCCTGGAGATGCTGCGCGAGCAGCCGGCGCTGGACACCCTGGTCATCGCCGTCGGCGGCGGCGGGCTGATCAGCGGCATCGCCACCGCGGCGCGTGCGCTGCAACCCGGCATCGAGATCGTCGGCGTGCAGACGGCGCGTTTCCCGGCCATGGTCAACGCCATCAAGGGCACGGCCCACCCGCAGGGCGCGAGCACCATCGCCGAAGGCATTGCCGTCGGCCAGCCGGGGCAGCTCACACGCGAGCTGATCCGCCAGCGTGTGGACGACCTGGTGCTGGTCGACGAAGGCGACATCGAGCAGGCCATCGTGATGCTGCTGGAGATCGAAAAGACCCTGGTCGAAGGCGCCGGCGCCGCCGGCCTGGCAGCGCTGCTGAAGGAGCCGGCACGTTATGCCGGCAAAAACGTGGGCCTGGTGCTGTGCGGCGGCAACATCGACCCGCTGCTGCTGGCGGCCATCCTCGAACGC
>JBASTF010000433.1:0-1655 GCA_049274755.1 Rubrivivax sp.
CTGGCGGCCTGCCCGCAGGTGGACATCCTGATCAACAACGCCGGCGGCCCACCGCCGGGCGACTTCCGCGACTGGGGCCGCGAGGCCTGGATCAAGGCGCTGGATGCCAACATGCTGACGCCGATCGAGCTGATCAAGGCCACCTGCGACGCGATGGCGGCACGCGGTTTCGGCCGCATCGTCAACATCACCTCGGGTGCGGTGAAGGCGCCGATCGACTTCCTGGGCCTGTCCAACGGCGCACGCACCGGCCTCACCGGCTTCGTTGCCGGCACCTCGCGGCAGGCCAGGCTGGCGGCGCACAACGTGACGATCAACAACCTGCTGCCGGGTTCGTTCGACACCGACCGCCTGCGCTCGGGTTTTGCCAGCAATGCGGCCAAGAGCGGGCAGGGCGCCGACACCATCGCCGAATTGCGGCGCAAGGGCATTCCGGCACAGCGCTTCGGCACGGCCGAGGAGTTCGGCGCCGTCTGTGCCTTCCTCTGCAGCGCGCAGGCGGGTTACCTCACCGGGCAGAACGTGCTGCTCGACGGCGGTGCCTACCCGGGCACCTTCTAACGCACGAACTGGTCGACGTAGCCGGCACCGAGGCCGACCTCGGTGTAGTGCTTGCGGCACATCGCGATCTTCGTGAACACGTCTTCGTAGCCGGTGGTCTGGCCGGCGGCGTCGACGTAGACCATCGCGCCGGCGATGTTGAAGAAGGTGATCATCTCGGTGGCTGCACCGGCCTGTTCGTCGACCACCAGCGTGTGGATCTCGCCCGGCGGCTCGAAGACGAAGCTGCCGGCGCTGGCCACCCAGTCGTGTTCGAGATAGCGCCAGGCGCCCCGGATCACGTAGCCGGTGACGATGGACGGGTGGATGTGGCGCGACAGCACGCCGCTCTTGCGCACCCGCAGCAGGTTGCACCAGCTGCCGGTGACGGTGTTCAGCAGCAGCGGCCGGAACCACACCAGCGGCGCCTGCGGCACCCACACCCGTTCGTCGTCGGGAATGGCCTGGATGGCGATCTCGGGCTGGATGCCCGGCAGTTGCACGATCATCGTGAATATCCCCTCATGTGATCAGGTAGCCGCCATCCACCGGCAGCACGGTGCCGGTGACGAAGCGCGCTGCATCGCTGGCCAGGAACAGCACCGGGCCGGCAACGTCGGCCGGCGTGCCCCAGCGGCCCAGCGGCGTGCGTGCCAGGATAGGCCCCGAGCGTGCGGGGTCGTCCTGCAGCGCCTGCGTCAGCGGCGTTGCGATCCAGCCCGGCGCCACGGCGTTGACGCGCACGCCATCGGCCGCATAGGCGATGGCCAGGCTCTTGGTCAGCTGCGCGATGCCGCCCTTGCTGGCGCTGTAGCCCGGCACCAGGCCGCCGCCGAAGAAGCTGAGCATCGACGCGGTGTTGACGATGCAGCCCTGCGTCGCCGCCAGCTTGGACCGCGCGGCGGCGCAGACGCGCATCGTGCCGTTGAGGTTGATGTCCACCGTGTCGGCAAACACCTCGGGTTCGTGTTCAGCCTGGCGGCGGATGACGCCGGCGCAGTTCACCACCACGTGCAGCAGCTCGAACGCCGCCACCAAGGTGTTGACGGCGGCGCCGTCGCGCACGTCGAGCACGGCGGCGTCGACACCGCGGCTGCGGGCGGCCTCGGCCTCGG
>JBASTF010000434.1:0-2573 GCA_049274755.1 Rubrivivax sp.
CCGCTGGACGTGCTGGTCACCAGCGCCGGCGCGGCGCAGCGCACGCCACCGGCCGAGCTGACGGCCGAGCACTGGCATGCGGCGATGGACGCCAAGTACTTCACCACCGTGCATGCCGTGCAGGCAGCCATCCATGGCATGGCGGCACGCGGCCGCGGCAGCATCGTCAACATCGTCGGTGTCGGCGGCAAGCTCGCTGCGCCGACGCACCTGCCCGGTGGTGCGGCCAATGCGGCGCTGATGCTGGCCAGCGTCGGCCTGGCCCAGGCCTTCGGGCCGCGCGGTGTGCGTGTCAACGTCGTCAATCCCGGCCTGGTCGCCACCACGCGCATGCAGCAAGGCCTGCAGGCCCAGGCCCGCATGAGCGGCGAAGACGTGCAGGCGCTGCAGGAACGGCTGCGCCAGGGCATGCCGCTGGGCCGCATTGCCGAGCCCGAGGACGTGGCGAAGGCCGTGTTGTTCCTGGCCTCGCCGGCGGCGGCCTACGTCAGCGCCGCGGTGCTGACGGTGGACGGGGCGATGACACCCATCGTGGTCTGAGAAGGACCGGCGGCACGCAGTGCCAGCCGGCCGCTGGCCGCCAGCACCCATTGCCGCGCCAGCGGCAGCGGCCCGAAGCCGGCCTCGGCATTGATGTGGCCGGCATCGCCCAGGTTCACCACCGCACTGCCCCAGCGTGCGGCCCAGCGCTGGGCTTCACTCAGCCGCATCCAGGGGTCGCTGAGGCTGGCCACCAGCGTCGACGGCCGGCCCAGTTCGGTCTGCGGCAACTGCTCGGCAAGGCCGAACTTGGCCGGGTCGGCCGGCGCCACCAGCAGCACGGCACCGACCGGTGAGTCGGGTCGTTGCGCCAGATGCGCCACCAGGGCCAGCACACCGAAGCTGTGCGCCACCGCCACCCAGCGGCCGGGGCCGGCACGTTCCAGCGTGCTGTCGATGCGGGCCGCCCAGCGCTGCAGATGCGGTTCGCCCCAGTCGCGCTGCTCCACACGCACGGCGCCGCGCTGCGCACGCTGCAGCCAGGTCTGCCAGTGCGCCGGTCCGCTGTCGTGCAGGCCGGGCACGACCAGCAGCCGCACCGGTGCTGCGCAGGAGGGTGTGGGGGTGTCGGAAGCTTGCGCCATGCAGCCATGGTGCGCGCCGCGGGCGCGCTTGTGAACGAAGCTTCGCGCCGCTGCTTATGCGCTGCAACACCGGTCTGCACATGCGACCAGCGCATGTCGATGGGCATGAATCTTCGTTGGCCGCAGAAGGCGGGCTGCCCAGAATCGCGCCCCGTGAATTTCCAACAACTGCGTTCCGTCCGCGAAGCCCTGCGCCGCGGCTACAACCTCACCGTCGTCGCCGACGTTCTCCACACCTCGCAGCCCGGCGTCAGCCGGCAGATCCGCGACCTCGAACAAGAGCTGGGCATCGACCTCTTCGTGCGTTCCGGCAAGCGGCTCACCGGGCTCACCGAACCCGGCAAGTCGGTGGTGCCCATCGTGCAGCGCCTGCTGGTCGAGGCCGACAACCTGAAACGTGCCGGCCAGGAATTTGCGCAGACCGGTTCCGGCACGCTGACGGTGGCGGCCACGCACACGCAGGCGCGTTATGCGTTGCCGCTGGCGGTGCGCGATTTCCGCAGCGACCACCCCGATGTGCTGCTGCGCCTGCACCAGGGCTCGCCGCAGCAGATTGCACGCCAGTTGCTGGAAGGCGAGGCCGACATCGGCATCGCCACCGAGGCGCTGGCCGACGACGAGCAGCTCGTCACCCTGCCCTGCTACCGCTGGACCCACGTCGTCGTCGTGCCGCAGCAGCATGTGCTGGCCGAGGAAGACCGGCGTGGTGTGCCGCTGACGCTGGAGCGGCTGTCGGCCTTCCCGTTGATCACCTACGAACCCGGCTTCACCGGCCGCCGCCACATCGACGAGGCCTTCGGCGCACAGCAAATCGAGACCGACATCGTGCTGTCGGCGATGGACGCCGACGTCATCAAGACCTATGTCGAGCTGGGCCTGGGCGTCGGCATCATCGCCTCGATGGCCCACGACCCCGAGCGCGACCGCAGCCTGCACGCCATCGACACCCGCCACTTGTTCGCGATGAACATGACACGGCTGGCCGTGCGCCGCGGCAGCTACCTGCGCAACTTCGCCTACGAGTTCATGCGCGCCTTTGCACCGACGCTGACACGCGAGGTGGTGGACGCGGCGCTGGCCGGCTGACTGCGCGCGCTGGCGCCCATCAGCGCCGCGGTGCGGCGCCTGGCGGTGTGTCCAGCGTCGCCAGCAGCCGCGGCCACCCTTCCATCTCATGGCGGCTGGCCAGCGCGTGAAGGTGCCGAGGTGGCGCTGTCGAAGTCGCCCGAAGACTTCGCCACGTTCCTGGAAGCAGACGACGGGTTCTGGGCCAAGCGGGTGAAAGACCCGGGTGCGAAGGCCGACTGAGCCGGTGTTCAGTCCAGCGCTGCCTCGAGGTTGCCGCGCACACGCTGCAGCAGCGCGAGCAGTTGCGCGCACTCGGCCTCGCTCAAGCCCTGCACAGCGGCATTCGCCAGCCGCCGCGCCTGGCGCTGCGCAGCCTGCTGC
>JBASTF010000435.1:0-5714 GCA_049274755.1 Rubrivivax sp.
CCCCGGCCCAGGCCGACGACGGCGGCCCACGCCGCGAACTGGCGCTGGAGAACCCGGCGCTGGCCGCCAGCGAGGCAGCACGTGCCGACCTGAAGTACATCGCGCATTGCGCACTCGACCACCGCAGCGTGCTGGTGGCCGAACATGCCGGGCGTGAGTACCGCTTCCCCGGCCAGCTCGGGCTGGCGCCACGCTGGCATGCGCAGCCGATGACGCCGGACGAACAGCGCTGGGTCTCGGCCTGCCTGTTGGCCCTGCAGAACCACAAAGGCCGGCAGGTGCAGGTCTCGCTGCTGCTCAGCGCCCGCCCCAATGCCGGCGTGCGCGGCGGCTGGCTGGACGCCACACACCAGTACCCGCTGGCCGAGGGCCGCTACTTCGGCAACCTGTTTGCGCCGCAGCCCACGGCCTATGTCTGTTCACCGGCCTGGAACGAGGCCGAGACGCAGCGCTGGCGCGAACGCCACCGCCTGTGTGCGCTGCCGCTGCCGGCCGGCGCCGATGGCCAGGCCCGCAGCGTTTGCGAGATGGTGCATGTCGGCCCCTGCAGCGACACCACGCTGCAGCAGGACGGTGTGCACTACACGCAGAGTGTGCAGGTCTTCCTGCCGGCGGACTGAGCCGCCACCGGCTTCACTTCACCAGGCGGTTCAGCCGCTCGGCGTCGAACTGCTCGCTCGTACAGGCATCGTCGGGCACGCAGTCCTGTGCCGGCAGTTCCCGTGCCCGTGTCGACAGCTTCTCGATGGCCTGCCACAGCAGCATGATCTGGTGCTCGTGGCCCGAGGCGTTGTCGATCAGGCCCTTCATCGCCAGCGCCACCGGGTCGTCGCCCTGGGTCACGCCGTAGGCCGAGAAGCCCATCTTCGCCGCCTGTTCCTCGCGCAGCGTGTCGGCACTCTTGACGACGATGCGTGCCGGAATGCCCACCGCCGTGGCACCGGCCGGCACCGGCTGCAGCAGCACGGCGTTGGAGCCGACACGGGCACCGTCGCCGACCGTGAAGCCGCCCAGCACCTTGGCACCGGCGCTGACGATGACACCCCGGCCCAGCGTCGGGTGCCGCTTCGCGCCGCGCGCCAGCGAGGTGCCGCCCAGCGTGACGCCGTGGTACAGCGTGCACTCGTCGCCGACCTCGGCCGTTTCGCCGATGACCAGGCCCATGCCGTGGTCGATGAAGACACGGCGGCCGATCGTCGCGCCAGGGTGGATCTCGATGCCAGTGAGCCAGCGCGCCAGGTGCGAGATGAAGCGCCCCAGCCAGCGCAACCCATGGTTCCAGCACCAGTGCGCACGCCGGTGCAGCAGCAGCGCATGCAGGCCCGGATAACAGGTCAGCACCTCCCACGTGGAACGCGCCGCGGGGTCACGTTCCCGGATGCAGGCGATGTCTTCACGCAGATGCTCGAACATGGAACTTCCTCAGGGCCGACGCAGTGTAGCCGCGCGTGCAATTCCGCGCAGGATGTGCACTTCCTCCTCGGTGAGCTTCAGCCGGTTGGCCGCCTGGTTCAGCCGCGGCAGCAGCTTCTTCGGCGCCGCGGGGTCGAGGAAGCCGATCTGCACCAGCGTCTGCTCCCAATGCGCCAGCAGGCCCTGGATGGCCACGCCATCGGCCCAGGCCGGCGGCTTCGCGGCCGGCACCACGGCAAAGCCGCCCAGCGCCTGGCGCCAGTCGTAGGCGATCAGCTGCACGGCCTGCGCCAGGTTCAGCGAGCCGTAGTTCGGATGCGTCGGAATCGACAGACAGGCATGGCAGCGGTAGACGTCGTCGTTGCTCAGGCCGGTGCGCTCCGGCCCGAACACGAAAGCCACGCTGTCGCCGCTGCCGGCCAGCGTGCCGAAGTGCTCGCGCGGCGCGAAGGTCGGCGGGCCGAAGTCGCGGGGTGTCATCGCGGTGGCGCAGGCATGGGTGATGCCGTCCAGCGCCTGCGGCAGGCTGTCGACGATGCGCGCCCGCGCCAGGATGTCGGCAGCGCCGCTGGCCATGGCCACCGTCTCCTCGCGGCTCAGCACGTCGGCAAAACGTGGCTGCACCAGCACCAGGTCGCTGAAGCCCATGACCTTCATCGCACGCGCGGCGGCGCCGACGTTGCCGGCATGGCTGGTCTGCACGAGCACGAAGCGGGTGCCGGGAAGCTGGGCGGTCATCGCGGTTAAAATCAGGGTTTGTGCGGTGCTGCATTGTCGTCGCCGCCACGCTCTTTCTCACCGTCCAGCACCACCCCACCAGGCAACACCCATGTCGCAAGCGCTCCATCCCATGCTCAACATCGCCGTCAAGGCGGCTCGTGCAGCGGGGGCGCTGATCAACCGCGCGGCACTGGACCTGGAGGTGCTGAAGGTCGGCAGCAAGGGCCCGAACGACTTCGTCTCCGAAGTCGACCAGGCGGCCGAAAACGTCATCATCGAGACCCTGCTCGAGGCCTACCCGGGCCATGGCATCCTGGCCGAGGAATCGGGCCGCACCCACGGTGCAAAAAACAGCGAGTTCGTCTGGATCATCGACCCGCTGGACGGCACGACGAACTTCATCCACGGCTTCCCGGTCTATGCCGTCAGCATCGCGCTGGCCCACAAGAACCAGGTGCAGCAGGCCGTGGTCTACGACCCCACGCGCAACGACCTGTTCTACGCCAGCCGCGGCCGCGGCGCCTACCTGAACGACCGCCGCCTGCGTGTCTCCAAGCGCACACGCATCGCCGATGCGCTGATCGGCACCGGCTTCCCCTTCCGCAAGGGCGACAACTTCAAGCGCTACGTGAAGATGTTCGAAGAGGTGATGCAAAGCTGCGCCGGCCTGCGCCGCCCGGGTGCCGCCGCGCTGGACCTCTGCTACGTGGCCGCCGGCCACTACGACGGCTTCTTCGAAACCGGGCTGAACCCCTGGGACATCGCCGCCGGCAGCCTGATGATCACCGAGGCCGGGGGTCTGATCGGCAACTTCACCGGCGAGGCCGACTTCCTGTACCAGCGCGAGGTCGTGGCCGGCAACCCGAAGGTCTACGGCCAGCTGGTCGGCATCCTGTCGCCGTATTCGCGCGTCATCAAGGACGAGGGCGAAACGCCGGCGGCAGTGGCCGCCACAGCTGCATCCACGCCCGACGCCACGGCGGCCTTCGTCGAGGCCGCAGGCGCCGAAGCGGTGCCGGCACCGGCGAAGAAACGCGCCCCGGTGCGCATCCGCAAGGCCTGAGCCGCAGGCTTCAGCCGCGCGGCCAGACCGGCGGAAACAGCGTGTCGTCCATCGCCACGCCGGCCGGCAGCCGTGCCGCCAGGCCCGGGAAGTCCGGCGAGGTCTTCCAGCTGCGGGGGGCATGGCGCATGTCGTCGCCGAGATAACGCACCGAGAACACACGCCGCCGCCGGTCGCCGTCGACACCGGCCGATGCATGCAGGGCCAGCATGTGGAAGGCGATGGCGTCGCCGGGCTCCAGTTCCCAGCCCAGGATGCGGTGCCGGCCCGCTTCGTTGTCGACATCGGGCAGCTCGGCCAGGCTGCCTTCGGGGAACCACTTCGCCTGGTGGTCCATGAAGCTGCGCGGCATCAGCCAGGGCCCCAGGTGCGAGCCGGCGACGAACTCCAGCGTCGAGTGCCGGCGCACCGGGTCCACCGGAATCCAGAAGCTGACGTTCTGCCGCCCGTCGACGTTGTAGTACGGCTGGTCCTGGTGCCAGGGTGTGCGCTGGCGCGTGCCAGGCTCCTTGGTCAGCATGTGGTCGTGGTACAGCCGCACCTGGCTGGAACCGGTCAGCGCCGCAGCGGCCGCCGGCAGGCCGGACGCCAGGCAGATGTGGCGGTAGGCTGTGTTGTCCTGCCAGTTGCAGAAGTCCTCGACGAAACGGCCCGGGTCGTCGGGCCGGCTGGCGACGATGGCACGGGGGCTGGGCCGGGCCAGGTTGGCGTCGATGCCCTCGCGCAGCAGCGCCACCTCGGCCGGGCTCAGCACACCGCGCAGGCAGACGGCGCCGTCGCGCCGGTAGTCGTCGATCAGGTCGGTGGACAGCATCAGCGCCGGGCCAGCGGGTTCGGCGTCGGCTCGGCCACCTTGGCCAGCAGGTTGCCGTCGGTGTGGTGGAAGGGTTCGTCGCGGCCCAGGATCTGCAGCACCGTGTCTTCTTCGTAGCCCCAGCTACCGTCGTCGTTGACGGTCACGGTGATCGTGAACGCCGTCGTGCGGAAAGCCATCTGCAGGAATGGCGCCGAGCAGATGCCCCAGGTCTCCAGGCCCTGCGTGGCCGTCAGCGTGAAGCGCCTGGCGTCGGCCGTCGCCGTGCCGGCGGCCATCGCCACCTGGCCACGCGGGATGCTCAGCGTGTGCATCACGGTGCCGGTGGCCGGTTCCCACAGCCAGTAGCCCACCTGGTCGTGGTAGGTCTTCACCTGGTCGGGCTTGGTGACATGCACGTGGTAGCGCAGCCCGTACAGCAGCTGCGGCCCGTTGGTCTGCGGGTCGATGGGCTGCAGCTCGATGCGCTCGACATAGGCCTGCTTCTTCGGCCCTTCGGCCTTGGGCTTCACGTCCAGGCCGCGCCGGCCTTCCCAGATGCCGGCCATCGCACGCAGCGGGCCCAGGTTGGCCAGCGTGTCGACGTCGGCTTGCGGCTCGGTGTAGATGTCCAGCGGCGCTTGGCTCATGGCGGGGCGGCGAGATGCAGAAGTCGTGATCGTCCGACTCTATAGCGTCTGCACCAGGGCCTCGAGCTGGGTGATGCAGATGTTCCAGCCTTCGTGGAAGCCCAGTTCCTCGTGGCGGTCGCGTGTGGCCTGGTCCGGGTGCATCACCTGGGCCACGTAGCGTGTGCCTTCGGCTTCGTCGGCCAGCGTGATGATGGCGGTGAACGACATCCACGGCGTGACCGGCCGCCAGCCGGCCACCAGGGCCGAGCTGAACACCAGGCGCTGCTGCGGCACGATCTCGAGGAAACAGCCCGGGTTGTCGCTGCTGCCGCCGTCCGGGCCTTGCATGAAGGTGTGGAAGCCGCCGCCGGGGCGCAGGTCGAAGGCCTTGACCTCGGTGGTCCAGGGCTTGGGGCACCACCACTCCTGCAGCAGCTGCGGGTCGGTCCAGGCACGCCACAGCGTGGCCCGTGGTGCATGCACCAGGCGCGAGATGACGAGGTCCGTCGGGCTTGTTTCAGCGGCGGCGTTGGGCCTGGGGCTTGTCACGGGACAGTTCCTCCTGGTGCAGGGTTTCGACGAACAGCGCCATGCGGTCGCTGCGGGCTTCCCAGACGGCGCGCTGCTCGACCGGCCAGCGCCCGGCCTGCGACAAGGCCTTGGGCACCAGCTCGCAGGTGCACACCCGCCCTTGTTTGCTGGAACGCACGAGGCCGCTGTGTTCCAGCACCGACACGGCCTCGGGGCCGCAGCCCAGCGCGCCGACGATGGCGCGGCGCGCGGGGTCGGCCAGCGTGTGGAAAACGCCGGACAGCCCCGCCGCTGCACGGGCCGATTGGTGAGCCATCTGAACAACCATAGAGTCAGCGCCGGCCAGGGTCGGGCATGGCCGCCGGCAGCAGCCGCTGCGCGCCGCTGCCCCACTCGGCGCACTGGTCCTGCGGGTTGTACAGGCGGCAGGCGCGCAGCGACAGGCAGCCGCAGCCGATGCAGCCGTCGAGCTTGTCGCGCAGGGCCTGCAGCGCGGCGATGCGTGCGTCCAGCTGCGTGCGCCAGGCGGCCGAGAGCCGCGCCCAGTCGGCCTTGGTCGGCG
>JBASTF010000436.1:0-2401 GCA_049274755.1 Rubrivivax sp.
CGCGACGAGAACAGCATCACCGGGCACCACAGCGCCAGCAGCGTGCCGACGAAGGCGCGGAACATCGTGGCATCCACACGCGGCAGCAGCCACAGCCCCAGCGGCAGGCCGAGCAGGCCGCCGGCGATGAAGGGCAGCACCAGCCTGGCATCGAAGCCGCGCCGCACCGTGAAGGCCGCCAGCAGCTGGCCGCTGAGGCCACCGAACACCGCCAGCACGGCGGCCAGCTGGGGGTCCAGCGCCCAGGCCCAGAAGCTCAGCGCCACGAGGCTGAAGCCGAAGCCCGACAGTCCCTGGACAAAACCGGCACCGGCGGCGCCGACGACGATGAGCAGCAAGGGAGCGTTGGCATCCATTGCAGCCAGTCTAGTCGTGCGCGCCGCGCTGCACCGGCTGCAGCGCGAAGCAGCGCCGGCCGCAACTTCGTCGGTCTGACGGTCTTCAGGGCCAGGCGCGCAGCGTCTCGCCGGCCAGCCGCGCCGGCAGCTCGCCATCGGCAATGAAGCGCAGTTCGATGCTGGTGCGCGGCAGCGTCATCGCCGCCGTGACATGGCTGCGGTGCAGCAGGCCGCCGTCGAACAGCAGGGCGTCACCCGCCTGCAAGGGCGGGTGCTCGGTGTTGGGGAAGTGTTCGTGCACGCGGGCCAGCGCAGCCGGTGGCAGCAGCGTGTCGAAGCGGCTGTCCACCCATTCCAGCCCCGGTGCGTCGACATTGCAGTCCACCAGCGGCAGCCAGGCCGTCCACATCGGCAGCGGCGGCGCATCGCTGCGGAAGTCGTGGTGCAGGGCGCCGTCCTGGTGCCAGCTGTGCGGCGGTGTTGCACGCCGCACCCAGCACTGGCTGGTGATGACCCGCGGCCGCGGTGGCAGGTGCGGCCGCAGGGGCCGCAGCACCTGCAGCACGGCGTCGAGATCCAGCGCCTGGGCCAGCGGCAGCGAAGCGCCGGGCTGCATCTCCAGTGCTGCGTGCCAGCGCGCCGCGGTGGCCGCAGGCAGCAGCGCCGGCAGATGCAACATCAGTGCAGCATCAATCCAGCTTGGCGCCCGAGTCCTTCACCGCCTGGGCCCATTTCGGCATCTCGCCGGCCAGGTACTTCGTGAAGTCCTCGTGGCCGAGGAAGGCCGGGTCGGCGCCCTGGCTCACCATCTTCTGGCGGATGTCGGGTGTGTCGAGCGCGGTCTTGAACGCTTGCGACAGCCGTTCGGCCACCGGCTTCGGAGTGCCTGCCGGCGCCAGCACGCCGTAGAAGCCCACGACCTCGAAGCCCTTCAGGCCGGCCTCGATCATCGTCGGCGTGTCGGGCAATGCAGGGTTGCGTTCGCGGCTGGTGACGGCCAGCGCACGCAGCTTGCCCTGCTTCACATACTGCGAGGCCTGCGGGATCGACTCGGCCATGGCCTGCACCTGGCCGGCCAGCAGGTCGGTGAAGGCCGGTGCGCTGCCGCGGTAGGGGATGTGCACGATGAAGGTGCCGGTGGCCTGCTTGAACATCTCGGGCACCAGGTGGCTGATGCCGCCGTTGCCGGCCGAGCCATAGTTCAGCTGGCCGGGCTTCTTCTTGGCCAGCGCGATGAATTCCTGCAGCGTGTTCGCCGGCACGTTGTTGACCAGCAGGGCCAGCGGCTGCATCGCCGTGCGCGCGATGGGCTGGAAGTCGCGCAGCGTCTGGTACGGGTTCTTCGGGTAGATGGCCGGGTTGATGACCATCGTGCCGGTGTTGGCCATCAGCAGCGTGTGGCCGTCGGCCTCGCTCTTGGCGACGAAGTCGGCGCCGACGGTGCCACCGGCGCCGGCCTTGTAGTCGACGATGACGGGCTGGCCCAGGGTCTGCGAGAGTTTGTCGGCCAGCAGCCGGGCATGCGCGTCCAGCGGGCCACCGGCCGGGAAGCCGACGATGATCTTCACCGGCTTCGTCGGGAAGTTCGTTTGTGCAAAGGCCGGCAGCAGGGCGCAGGCCAGGCCGGCGGCGAGCAGGGTTCGTTTGTTGTTCATCGGGCAAGCAGATCCTGGGTCTCGGGGTGGCGGCGCATGTACAGCGCGACATAGCTGCACAGCGGCCGCACAAGGTGCCCTTGTTCACGCGCCCAGTCCAGCGTGGCTTTCACCAGGGCTGCGGCATGGCCCTGGCCCTGGGCCTGCGGCGGCACCTCGGTGTGGGTGAGCCAGAGCACACCGTCCTGCAGCCGGTAGGTGCAGACGCCGAGCTGGCCGTCGATGCTGGTTTCGAAGCGCGAGGCGGCGGCGTTATGGCTGATGCTCGGTGGCATGCCGTCGATTGTGCGGCTTGTGCCGTTGCAGCAGCAGCGGCCCGCAGGCGGCCAGCAGCCCGGCCAGGGCCAAGGCGGCATGCACGGCACGCAAGGCCTGCGGGCCGGCACTGTTGATCGCCCAGGCCAGCGC
>JBASTF010000437.1:0-3890 GCA_049274755.1 Rubrivivax sp.
CTGCGGCAGCGGCCGGGGCCGCCGAAGCCGGTGCAGCGGCTGCACCCCCCGCGGCCTCCAGCAGCAGCACCAGCGTGCCCTGGTTGACCTTGTCGCCCAGCGTGACCTTGAGCTCCTTGACGGTGCCGGCATGCGACGACGGAATCTCCATCGAGGCCTTGTCCGATTCCACCGTCAGCAGGCTCTGGTCCACGGCGACGCTGTCGCCCGGTTTGACCAGCAGCTCGATGACTTCCACATCCTTGAAGTCGCCGATGTCCGGCACCTTCACTTCGACCAACGCCATGTCGTCGTCTCCGCTCGTTGTTATGCGTACAGCGGGTTCATCTTGCCCGCATCGACACCGTACTTCGCAATCGCCTCGGCCACCTTGGCCACCGGCACCGTGCCTTCGTCGGCCAGCGCCTTCAGCGCCGCGACGACGATGTAGTGGCGGTTGACCTCGAAGTGTTCACGCAGCTTGCTGCGGAAGTCGCTGCGGCCGAAACCGTCGGTGCCCAGCACCTTGTAGACCCGGCCCTTGGGAACGAAGGCGCGGATCTGTTCGGCGTAGTTCTTCATGTAGTCGGTGGACGCGATGACCGGGCCTGCGTGTGCACCCAGCTGCTGCGTGACGAACGGCACCAGCGGCTCGGCCGTGGGGTGCAGCAGGTTGTGGCGCTCGCAGGCCTGGCCGTCGCGCGCCAGCTCGTTGAAGCTGGGGCAGCTCCAGATGTTGGCCGACACGCCCCAGTCGGCGTCCAGCAGGTCGCGCGCCGCCTGGGCTTCACGCAGGATGGTGCCGCTGCCCAGCAGGTTCACACGCGGTGTCTTCTTCGCGCCTTCTTCCAGCAGGTACATGCCCTTGATGATCTGCTCTTCGGTGCCGGCCTTCAGGCCCGGCATCGGGTAGTTTTCGTTCAGCAGCGTCAGGTAGAAGTAGACGTTCTCCTGCTTCTCCACCATGCGCTTCAGGCCGTGGTGGATGATGACGCCGACCTCGTGCGCAAAGGTCGGGTCGTAGCTGATGCAGTTCGGAATCGTGCCGGCCAGGATGTGGCTGTGACCGTCTTCGTGCTGCAGGCCTTCGCCGTTCAGCGTGGTGCGGCCGCTGGTGCCGCCGAGCAGGAAACCACGGGCCTGCATGTCGCCGGCGGCCCAGGCCAGGTCGCCGATGCGCTGGAAGCCGAACATCGAGTAGTAGATGTAGAACGGCACCATGATGCGGTTGTTCGTCGCGTACGACGTGGCCGCGGCGATCCAGCTCGCCATGCCGCCGGCTTCGTTGATGCCTTCCTGCAGGATCTGGCCGGCCTTGTCCTCGCGGTAGTACATCACCTGGTCCTTGTCGACCGGCGTGTACTTCTGCCCCTCGGGGTTGTAGATGCCGATCTGGCGGAACAGGCCTTCCATGCCGAAGGTGCGGGCCTCGTCCACCAGGATGGGCACGACACGCGGGCCCAGGGCCTGGTCGCGCAGCAGCTGCGTCAGGAAACGCACATAGGCCTGCGTGGTGCTGATTTCGCGGCCTTCGGCCGTGGGCTCGAGCACGGCCTTGAAGGTCTCCAGCGCCGGCACCGTGAAGCTCTCGTCGGCCTTGGGGCGGCGCTTGGGCAGGTAGCCGCCCAGCGCCTGGCGGCGCTCATGCAGATACTTCATCTCCGGCGTGTCGTCGGCCGGCTTGTAGAACGGGATCTTCGGCAGTTCGCTGTCGGGGATGGGGATGTTGAAGCGGTCGCGGAAGAACCTGATGTCCTCGTCGGTCAGCTTCTTGGTCTGGTGCGCGGTGTTCTTGCCTTCGCCGGCACGGCCCATGCCGTAGCCCTTGACGGTCTTCACCAGCAGCACGGTGGGTTCGCCGGCATGGTGGTGGGCCTTGTGGAAGGCGGCGTAGACCTTCTGCGCATCGTGCCCGCCGCGGCGCAGGTTCCAGATGTCGTCGTCGGACATCTTGGCCACCATCTCCAGCGTCGCGGGCGAACGGCCGAAGAAGTTCTTGCGCACGAAGGCACCGTCGTTGGCCTTGAAGGCCTGGTAGTCGCCGTCCAGCGTGTCGAGCATGATCTTGCGCAGCGCACCGTCCTTGTCGCGCGCCAGCAGCGGGTCCCAGTTGCTGCCCCAGATCAGCTTGATGACGTTCCAGCCGGCGCCGCGGAACTCGCCTTCGAGTTCCTGGATGATCTTGCCGTTGCCACGCACCGGGCCGTCCAGGCGCTGCAGGTTGCAGTTGACGACGAAGACCAGGTTGTCCAGCTTCTCGCGTGCCGCCAGGCCGATGGCGCCCAGGCTTTCCGGCTCGTCCATCTCGCCGTCGCCGCAGAACACCCAGACCTTGCGCTGGCTGGTGTCGGCGATGCCGCGGGCATGCAGGTACTTCAGGAAACGCGCCTGGTAGATGGCCATCAAGGGGCCCAGGCCCATGGACACCGTCGGGAACTGCCAGAACTCCGGCATCAGCTTCGGGTGCGGGTAGCTCGACAAACCCTTGCCGCCCACTTCCTGGCGGAAGTTCAGCAGCTGGTCTTCGCTGATGCGACCTTCGAGGAAGGCCCGTGCGTAGATGCCGGGAGCGCTGTGGCCCTGGATGTACAGCAGGTCGCCGCCGTGTTCGCCGTTGTCGCCATGCCAGAAGTGGTTGAAGCCGGCCGCGAACATGTGGGCCACGCTCTGGAAGCTGCTGATGTGGCCGCCCAGGTCACCACCGTCGTCGGGGTTCAGGCGGTTGGCCTTCACCACCATGGCCATCGCGTTCCAGCGCATGTAGGCGCGCAGCCGGCCCTCCATCTCCAGGTTGCCGGGGCTGCGTTCTTCCTGGTCGGGCGCGATCGTGTTCAGGTAGGCCGTGTTGGCCGAAAACGGCATGTCGATGCCGGCATGGCGCGCTTCGTCGATCAGCTGGTCCAGCAGGAAGTGCGCACGTTCTGGGCCTTCGGCCGCAATGACGGCGGCCAGGGCGTCCAGCCATTCGCGGGTCTCCTGCGCATCGGCGTCGTTGGCGGCGCCGAGGAAGGACTCGGGCAGAGCGGACATGCTTGTCTCCTACGCTGTTGGTTTGAAATCGGCCGCGAGTTTGGCACAACTCTCTAAAATTTCAAATAGTGCCTATTCATTTCACATTAAGGAATTATCGACTGGTGAAGCAACCCGGATAATCCGGCGATGCCCCGCGTGCGCTCCCCCTTCTCCGGCTCGCCGACACCGCTGCCCAACGCACGCCGGCTGCTCGGCCTGTGGTGGCGGCGGCAGTCGCCGTCGCGCCAGGACCGCTTTGCGACGCTGGGCCCGCTGGTCTCGGTGCTGCTGTTCCTCGCAGCCATCATCTCGGCCTTCTGGTACCTGCGCAACGAGGAAATCGAGCGCGAGACCGAATCGGTCAAACGCGACGCCGAGATCACGCAGCAGCAGATCGGCCTGCGGCTGATCCAGAACCAGGAGCAGCTGATCCGCCTGGCACGCGAGCTGATGACACGCGAGACCGACGCCAACGGCTTCCTGAACCAGGCCGTGAGCTTCACGCGCGAGCGGCCGGAGATCACCCACTTCAGCTGGGTCGGCGCCAACCGCGTGCCCAAGGCCAGCCATTGGACGCTGCTGTACGCGGCCGAGAACAACCAGCCCGGCGACGTGGCCGGCCCGGCGCTGCCCAACGCCAGCGGCGACACCGAGTCCGAGCTGGCGTTCCGTGCCGCGCGCAGCACCCGGCTGCCGGCCTATTCACACGCCTTCACCGACGCCGGCGGCAGCGCGGTGTTCCAGCTGCACATGCCGCTGATCGAACAAGGCCAGTTCACCGGCGCGCTGATCGTCGAGTACTCGGTCGACTCGCTGCTGCGCAACTTCGTGCCGGCCGAGGTCTCGCGCCGCCACATGATCGCCGTCGTCGACGAGACGCAGAAGGTGCTGGCCAGCAC
>JBASTF010000438.1:0-5845 GCA_049274755.1 Rubrivivax sp.
GGCCTTGACGCTGCTGCCGCCGGCGGCGGCGAACAGCACGCGCCCGGCTTTCACACCTTCGGGCTTGTGCAGGTACAGCAGGCTGCCGGCCTTCAGTGCGAAATCGCCGGCGGCCACGGCGGCAGCCAGCGGCGCGGCCAGCGCCTTGTCCAGATCCGCCGGCACGGCCTCGCCGGCGACGACGACGATCAACGCGTCGCTGGCCAGTGCCGAAAGGGCAGCGGCGGCGGTTTGCGCCTTGAAGTCCATAATGCTTGTCCGTCTGGAAAAGCCGCGGATGTTATTCGATTCAACTGTGCGCCGAGAACTGGCGAAGAGCTTCGGCGCGACCCTGGTCGTGATCCTCACCATCGTGCTGACGATGATGCTGATCCGCACCATCGGCCAGGCGGCGGGCGGGGCCATCGCCCCGCAGGACGTTGTGCTGCTGCTGGGTTATCTGTCGCTGGGCTACCTGCCGATGATCCTGGCGCTGTCGCTGTTCGTCGCCATCGTCGTGACGCTGGGCCGCATGTACCGCGACAGCGAGATGGCCGTCTGGTTCGCCAGCGGCGTGGGCCTGGCGCGCTTCGTGCGCCCGGTGCTGCGCACCAGTTGGCCGGTGCTGCTGGTGGTGGCCTTGCTGCTGTTTTTCGTCTGGCCCTGGGGCAACCGCAACAGCCTGGACCTGCGCGAACGTTATGCGCAGCGCTCGGACCTGTCGCGTGTGACACCCGGCGTGTTCCAGACCTCCAGCGACGGCCGGCGCGTGTTTTTCATCGAACGCGACAACGGCGACACGGCCAATGCACGCAACGTCTTCATCCTGGCCCAGGCCGACCATGCCGAGTCGGTGACTTCGGCCAAAAGCGGCCACCTGGAACGCGACGGCGCCGGCGACAGTTTCCTGGTGCTGGAACGTGGCCAGCGCAACGAGGTCGACACCAAGAGCGGTGAAAAGACGCTCTCGCGCTTCGAGAACTACCGCGTGCTGGCCGACCAGCGCCGCGTGCACGATGTCGAGGCGCTGCCGCCCAAGGCCACACGCACGATCGAGCTGATGCGCAAGCCCACCCCGCGCAACCAGGGTGAACTGGTGTGGCGCTTCGGCCTGCTGTTCGGCACCGCCAACCTGCTGCTTCTGGGCATCGGCCTGGCGGCGACCAACCCGCGGCGCGCCAGCAACTGGAACCTGCTGTTTGCGCTGCTGGGCTTTGTCGTCTACTACAACCTGATCAACCTCTCGCAGGCCTGGGTGGGCAGCGGCCGTGCATCGCCGGCGGCGGCGCTGGGTGGCCTGCATGGGTCGGCCTTCCTGCTGGCTCTGACCACACTGTGGTGGCGCGACCATGCGGCGGTGGTGCAATGGCTGCCGCGGCGGCAGCGGCTGAGGGGGGCAGCGGCATGAAGACGGTGCGGCGGCTGCTGTACCGCGACATCGTCTCCTCGGTGCTGTTCGTGGCACTGGCCTTCCTGTCCCTGTTCTATTTCATCGACTTCGTCGACGAACTCGACGACGTGGGCCGCCGCGGCCGCACCGTGGCCACCGCGGTGCTGGCTGCGGCCTACGAGGTGCCGGGCCACTTCTACGAACTGGTGCCGATCGCGGTGCTGATCGGCACGATTTATTCGCTGGCGCGCATGGCGCAGTCCAGCGAGTTCACCATCCTGCGCACCGGCGGCCTGGGCCCGGGCCGGGCGCTGGCCCTGCTGGCGGCGCTGGGTGTGGTGTTCGGCGCCGTCACCTTCGTCATCGGCGACTACGTGGCGCCGCTCAGCGAGCGCCAGGGTGTGCTGCTGAAGGCGCGTTACTCGGGCGGGCTGCGCATCGGCGGTGCGGGCGCCTGGCTGAAGGAAAAACGCAGCACCAGCGCCGGTGAACGCAGCTATTCGATCAACCTGCAGGGCACCGGCAGCGACGGCCTGCTCGAGGGCATCCGCATCTTCGAATTCGACGCCGACGGCCGCCTGCTGCAGCGCATTGCCGCGCCCAAGGGCCAGGTCGACAGCGACGGCGTCTGGACCCTGAGCGACGCCGAGATCACCCGCTGGCCCGCCGCCGTGCTGCCGGGCGAACCGCGGGTGTTCGAGGAGCAGTTGCGCGAACTGCGCTGGCCCAGCACGTTGAAGCCCTCGGTCGTGGCCGCCGCCGTGCTGCCGCTGAACACGATGACGACGGCCGAGCTGTGGCGCTACAGCGCCCACCTCAGCGACCAGGCCCAGGCTTCGCAGAACCACCAGATCCGCTTCTGGAAAAAGGCGCTGTACCCGCTGGCCTGCCTGGTGATGGTGGCCCTGGCCCTGCCCTTTGCCTATCTGCACGCGCGCGGCGGCAGCGTCAGCCTGAAGGTCTTCGGCGGCATCCTGCTCGGCATCAGCTTCGTGCTGCTGAACAGCGTCGCCGGCCACATCGGGCTGCTGCGCTCGTGGACACCCTGGATCGTGGCCGCCGCGCCCAGCCTGATCTACCTGCTGCTCTCGCTGGCGGCCTTCACCTGGCTGGTGCGTTTCCGATGACCGCAGCGCGGCCCGGCCTGATCCTGTTCGCCCATGGTTCGCGCAACGCCGACTGGGCCACGCCTTTCGAGGCCGTGGCCGCGCGTGTGCGCGCCGCCAGGCCCGAGTTGCCGCTGCGCCTGGCCTTCCTGGAACTGATGGCGCCCGACCTGGCGACGGCCGGCGCCGCACTGGTGGCCAGCGGCTGCACGCAGATCGAGATCGTGCCGCTGTTCCTGGGTGTCGGCGGCCACCTGCGGCGCGACCTGCCGGCCCTGGTGGATGTGCTGCACCAGCAGCACCCGGGCATCGTGTTCCGCCTGCACGGCGCTGTCGGCGAAACCGATGCCGTCATCGCCGCACTCGCCAGCGCCGCGCTGGCCACGCTATGAACCTGCATCAGTTCCGATTCGTCCAGGAAGCGGTGCGCCGCAACCTCAATCTCACCGAAACGGCCAAGGCGCTGTTCACCTCGCAGCCCGGCATCAGCAAGGCCATCCTCGAGCTGGAGGAAGAGCTGGGCGTCGACATCTTCGCGCGCCACGGCAAGCGGCTGCGCCGCGTGACCGAACCCGGCCAGGAGGTGCTGAAGTCCATCGAGATCATCATGCGCGAGGTCGCCAACCTGAAGCGCATCGGCGAGCAGTTCTCGAAGCAGGACGCCGGCACGCTGTCCATCGCCACCACCCACACGCAGGCGCGCTACTTCCTGCCGGAACCGGTGTCGGCGCTGCGCAAGCGCTTCCCCAAGGTGCAGGTGGTGTTGCACCAGGGCATGCCCGAGCAGGTGGCGCGCATGCTGCTGGACGACGTGGCCGAGATCGGCATCGCCACCGAGTCGCTGGCCAGCTACGAAGAGCTGGTGACCCTGCCCTGCTACGACTGGCAGCATGTGATGGTGGTGCCGGCCGAGCACCCGCTGGCGGCCGTCGAACGGCCGACGCTGGAGCAACTGGCCGCCGAGCCGCTGGTGCTGTACCACGCCACCGTCACCGGTCGCACCCGCATCGACACCGCGTTCCAGCGTGCGCGGCTGAAACTCAACGTGGCGCTGGAGGCCATCGACTCCGACGTCATCAAGACCTACGTGAAGCTGGGCATGGGCGTGGGCATCGTCGCCGAGACCGCCGTGCGCGGCGACGCCGTTGATGCCGTCAATGCCGGCCTGGTGGCGCGCCCGCTGGGCCACCTGTTCGGCAGCAACGTCACCCGCGTCGCGTTCAAGCGCGGCGCCTACCTGCGCCATTTCGTCTACGCTTTCGCCGAACAACTGTCCGACCGCCTCAGCGCCAGCCTGATCCAGCGCGCGATGGCCGGCTCGGGTTCCGACTACGACCTCTGATGAACGCACCCCACACACCGCAGCTCCAGTCCCGTCTGCCCAGCGTCGGCACGACGATCTTCACCGTGATGTCGGCGCTGGCCGCCGAACGCGGCGCCGTCAACCTGGGCCAGGGTTTCCCGGACTTCGGCTGCGACCCGCAGCTGCTGGACGTCGTCGGCCGGGCCATGCAGGAAGGCCTGAACCAGTACCCGCCGATGGCTGGCGTGCCGGCGCTGCGCCAGGCCGTTGCCGCGAAGATCGAGGCGCTGTACGGCCGCAGCTACAGTGCAGACAGCGAGATCACCATCACCGCGGGCGCCACCCAGGCCATCCTGACGGCGGTGCTGTGCTGCGTGCACCCGGGCGACGAAGTCATCGTGCTCGAACCCTGCTACGACAGCTATGCGCCGAACATCGAGCTCGCCGGCGGCAAGGTGGTGCGCGTGCCGCTGACACCCGGCAGCTTCCGGCCCGACTTCGCGAAGATCGCCGCGGCGATGACGGCCAGCACACGCGCCATCATCGTCAACAGCCCGCACAACCCCAGCGCCACCGTCTGGACCCGGGCCGAGATGCAGCGGCTCGATGCGCTGCTGGCCGGCACCGAGGTGCTGCTGATCAGCGACGAGGTCTACGAGCACATGGTCTACGACGGCGCGCCGCATGTCAGCGCGGCGTCGATCCCGGGCCTGGCGGCACGGGCCTTCGTCGTCTCCAGCTTCGGCAAGACCTACCACGTCACCGGCTGGAAGGTGGGCTACGTGGCCGCGCCGGCGCCGCTGACGGCCGAGTTCCGCAAGGTGCACCAGTTCAACGTCTTCACCGTCAACACGCCGGTGCAGCACGGCCTGGCGCGTTTCATGGCCGACCCCGCGCCCTACCTCACGCTGCCGGCCTTCTACCAGCGCAAGCGCGACCTGTTCCGCGACGGCCTGGCGCAGACGCGGCTGCGTGTGCTGCCCAGCGAAGGCACGTATTTCCAGACCGTGGACTACAGCGCCGTCAGCAGCCTGCCCGAGGCCGACTTCTGCCGCTGGCTGACCACCGAAATCGGCGTCGCCGCGATCCCGCTCTCGGCCTTTTACGAAGGCGGCTACGAGCAAGGCATCGCCCGGCTGTGTTTTGCGAAGAAGGACGAGACGCTGCAGACGGCGCTGCAGCGGCTGGCGAAGATCTAGCCGCGCTGCGGCGCCTTCAGTGGCGCGAGGGCCGGTCGATGACCGGCGGCATCTCGGGCTGGGTCAGGTCCAGATCGATCGGCGCCGTGGGCTTGTCGCCGCCCAGCGAGTCGAACACCGATTCGCGTTCGCTGCCGAAATACGGGTGCGGCGAGGTGGCGCTGAACTCGCCGCCGTCGGCCAGCGGCAGCAGCAGGTCGACGTTGCCGGAGTCGGCGGCTTCGCGGTCCAGCAGGTCGCGCGCCAGCGAATACAGGAACAGCACCTCGCGGTAGGCCGGCAGGTCGAACAGGTCGCCGCGGCTCTTGCGGAACAACAGGGCTTCGAGTTCCGCCATCGCGTCCAGCGGCCGCGGCCACACCTGCTGCAGGCGCGGCAGCACGCCGGCGTAGTCGTCCAGCGAACGGCCTTGCTGCAGGTCGGTGTCCCAGTCGGGCGCGTAGGCGTTGAAGCGGTGGTTGAAGCGGGTGCGGGTGCGTTCGTAGGCGTCGCGTGCACCGCGCCGGCGGTAGATCTCCAGCAGCTTCAGGTAGGGCAGCGGGCTGCCACCACCAGTGTTGCGCAGGTGGTCCACCAGCAGGTCGACGGCAGCGTCTTCCTGGCCCAGCACGATGAAAAACTCGGCCTGCTGCTCCAGGTCCAGCAATTCCTCGATCGAGACGTCGCGCGGCGAACCGTCGTCGGTGGCGGTCGTGGCCTGTGGCGGCAGCACCTGGGTGCGCTCCATCGCCGGTTCGGGCTCGAAGACGCGTGGCATCGGCGCCGGCGTCGGGAACGAAGACACGGCCTGCGGCAGCGTCACCGCCGGCGGCGCCATGATCTCCGAGGTGACCATGGGCAGCTGCGAGGTCGGCGGCGGTGTGCGTGC
>JBASTF010000439.1:0-2387 GCA_049274755.1 Rubrivivax sp.
GGCGTGATGCGGGCGCCGCCCACACGCGGCACCGTCGGCAGCTTCGTCGGCCTGTGCCTGCTGGTGGATTTCTCCGACGCGCCGGCGACGATTCCACGCGACGAGGTCGAACGTTTCTGCAACCAGACCGGTTACCGCGGGTTCAACAACAACGGCTCGGTGCACGACTACTTCCTGGCCAATTCCATCGGCCGCTGCAGCTACACCAATGTCGTGGCGCCCTACTACCGCGCGTCGAAGCCGCGTTCGTTCTACACCGACCGCAACCAGCCCTACGGCCTGCGCGCGCGCCAGCTCATCGTCGAGGCGCTGAACCATCTGAAGACCAGCGGCTTCGACTTCAGCGCGCTGACACCCGACAACGGCGGCTTCGTCTACGCCAGCAACGTGTTCTATGCCGGCAACGTGCAGAACAGCTGGAGCGAAGGGCTGTGGCCCCATGCCTCGCGGCTGGACAGCGCGCTGGCGCTGCGCCCCGGTGTCTCGGCCTTCGACTACCAGATCACGGCCATGGGCCCCGAGCTCTCGCTGGGCACCTTCTGCCACGAAAACGGCCACATGCTCTGCGAGTACCCCGACCTCTACGACTACGGCGGCGAATCCAGCGGCGTCGGCGCCTACTGCCTGATGTGCGCCGGCGCCAACATCGACGAAAAGAACCCGCCGCAGATCAGCGCCTACCTGAAGCGGCTCTCGGGCTGGGCCAACAGCGTCACGACGCTGGCCGACGGCCAGCAGCTGAACCTGCCGGCCAATGGCAACGACTTCGCGATGTACGCCCGCAACAGCCGCGAGTACTTCATCGTCGAGAACCGCCACCGCAGCGGCCGCGACGCGGCCCTGCCGGGCCAGGGCCTGGTGGTCTGGCATGTCGACGAAGACGGCGACAACAGCCTGGAGCAGATGTCGCCGGCCCAGCACTACGAGCTGTCGCTGGTGCAGGCCGACGGCGCCTTCGAGCTGGAGCGCCAGCGCCAGCAGCTGGGCGACGCCGAAGACCTGTTCGGCCTGCAGGTGAAGCAGTTCGACGACAACGGCACGCCGTCGGCGCGCTGGTGGGACGGCACGGCCTCGCGCCTGGTGCTGCGCGACATCGGTCCGCCGGGCCTGCAGCTGGCCTTCCGCGTCGGACCCGCCGGCGAGGTGCTGCCGCCGGCGACGCTGAAACGCGAGTCGGCGCCCGACCGTGCCATTCCCGACAACCAGAGCGTGGGCATTGCCGACACGCTGCAGATCGGCGAGGCGCTGACGCTGGCCCACCTGAAGGTGGCCGTCGACATCAGCCACAGCTACCGCGGCGACCTGCAGGTGCAGCTGACGGCCCCCTGGGGCCAGACCGTGCTGCTGCAGCCCAAGGGCAGCGGCGGCGGCGCCGACGACCTGAAGGCGAGCTGGGACGAAACCACGCTGCCGGCGCTGGCCGCCTGGCGTGGCCGCAGCGCACAAGGGGCCTGGCGGCTGCAGGTGCAGGACCTGGCGGCCGCCGACATCGGCCGGCTGAACCGCTGGTCGCTGGAGTTGGTCGGCGCGGCGCCGGTGGCCGTGCCGGTGGAAGTGCAGGAGGCGCCGGGCATGAAGATTCCCGACAACAGCGAAGCCGGCATCCAGCGCAGCCTGACGGTGGCCGGCAACGGCAAGGTGCGGCGCGTCGAGGTGGCGGTCGACATCACCCACCCCTACATCGGCGACCTGCGTGTCAGCCTGCGCTCCGCGGCCGGCACCGAGGTCGTGCTGCACGACGGTGTCGGCGGCTCGGCCGACAACCTGGCCAAGACCTACACCGAGGCGACGACACCGGCGCTGGCGGCGCTGGCCGGCCAGCCGCTGGCCGGCACCTGGCAGCTGCAGGTGGCCGACCGGGCAGCGCAGGACGTGGGCAAGCTGAACCGCTGGCGGCTGCTGGTGCAGCCGGCGTGATAGCGTGGCGGGCGAACCACCCGCCATGCCATGTCCAACAGCCCCCAGCGCGAAGAGATCTGCCGTGTCGGCCGTTCGCTGTTCGAGCGTGGTTACGCGCACGCCACGGCCGGCAACATCAGCCTGCAGCTGGACGACGGCAGCTTCCTGATCACGCCTACCGACGCCTGCCTGGGCACGCTGCAGCCGGAACGGCTGGCCCATGTCGGTGCCGACGGCGTGCAGCGCGCCGGCGATCGCGCCAGCAAGACGCTGGCCCTGCACCGGCGCATCTATGCCAGCGCGCCCGAGGCACGCTGCGTCATCCACACCCACAGCACCCACCTCGTTGCGCTGACGCTGCAAGGGGTGTGGAGCAGCGACGACATCCTGCCGCCGATCACACCCTACTACGTGATGAAGGTCGGCCATGTGCCGCTGATTCCCTACCACCGGCCCGGCGACCCGGCGGCCGCCGAGCTGGTGGCCGC
>JBASTF010000440.1:0-5167 GCA_049274755.1 Rubrivivax sp.
GTGCCGAGGTCGACGACCTCGGCACGGCTTGCATTGGCGAGCAGTTCCAAGGCCCAGTCGACCAGCAGTTCGGTTTCGGGGCGCGGCACCAGCACGGCCGGCGTCACCTGCAGCGTCAGGCCGTGGAATTCCTTCTCGCCAACCAGGTAGGCCAGCGGCACGCCGGCAGCGCGGCGCTGCAGGTCGGTGGCGACGGCCGCTGCTTGTGCCTCGTTCAGCGTGGCGTCGTCGTGCGCCAGCAACCAGGCGCGGCTGCGCTGCAGGTGGTGGCCCAGCAGCAGCTGGGCATCGAGGCGGTCCACGCCGCAGGCGCGGGCCTGCTGCAGCACTTGCGCGACCGTCGGCATCTCAATGGCCACCCGACTGCAGCTGTTCCAGCTGCTCGGCGGCGCGTGCCGCCTTCAGCGCGGCGACAACCTCGGCCAGGTCGCCATCCATCACCTGGCCGAGTTTGTACAGCGTCAGGTTGATGCGGTGGTCGGTCAGCCGGCCCTGCGGGAAGTTGTAGGTGCGGATGCGGTCGCTGCGGTCGCCGCTGCCGATCAGGCTCTTGCGTGTGGCGGCTTCCTTCGCGGCGCGTTCGCTGCGTTCCTTCTCGCGCAGCCGCGCCGCCAGCACGGCCATGGCCTTGGCCTTGTTGCGGTGCTGGCTGCGGTCGTCCTGGCATTCGGCCACCAGGCCGGTGGGCAGGTGGGTGATGCGGATCGCGCTGTCGGTCTTGTTGACGTGCTGGCCGCCGGCGCCGCTGGCGCGGAAGGTGTCGATGCGCAGCTCGGCCGGGTTCAGCTGCACCTCCTCGGCTTCGTCGGGCTCGGGCATCACCGCCACCGTGCAGGCGCTGGTGTGGATGCGGCCCTGGCTTTCGGTGGCCGGCACGCGCTGCACGCGGTGGCCGCCGGACTCGAAACGCAGGCTCTCGAACACACGTTCGCCTTCGACGCGCAGCACCAGTTCCTTGTAGCCGCCGAGTTCGCTGTCGCTGGCGTTCATGATCTCGGTGCGCCAGCCCTGGCGTTCGAAGAAGCGCTGGTACATGCGGGCCAGGTCGCCGGCAAACAGCGCCGACTCGTCGCCACCGGTGCCGGCGCGGATCTCGACGAAGGCGTTGCGGTCGTCGTCGGGGTCGCGCGGGATCAGCGCCGCCTGCAGTTCGCCGTCCAGCCGCGCCATGTCGGCTTCGGCGCCGGCGATTTCCTCGCGCGCCATCTCGGCCATCTCCGGGTCGGCCAGCATCTCGCGTGCCGCGGCCAGGTCGGCTTCACGCTGCTGGTAGCGGCGCCAGCGTGTCACGACCTCGGCCACCTCGGCCTGTTCACGCGAGAGCAGGCGGTAGCGTTTGATGTCCGACGACACCTGCGGGTCGGCCAGGCTGCTGTCCAGCTCGTGCAGCCGCAGCGTCAGGCGTTCGAATTGTTGGCGCAGCGAATCGTTCATGCGGCAGCAGGGCACGGGCTCTTCGCCCGCGCCATCTCGGTCGTGAGCTAACGGCCTTCGCCGCCGGGGGTGCGCGAGCTCTGGCGCAGGAACAGCCGCGAGACGGTGGAGGCGAGTTGCTCGCGTTCCGCGCCGTCGGCGGCATGCAGTTCGGCCAGCGTGCCGTGCAGCAGCTTCTGCGTCAGGCCGCGGGTCAGCGCGTCCAGCACGGCGTCCACCGGCTCGCCGCGTGCCAGCATCTTGCGGGCGCGTTGCATTTCCAGGCTGCGCCAGTCTTCGGCCTGGCGGTTCAGCGCCTGGATCAATGGCACGGCAGCACGCTGGTCCAGCCAGTGCGCAAAGCTCAGCACACCGGCATCGATGATGGCCTCGGCCTGCTCGACGGCGGCCTGGCGCTTTTCGCCGGCGGTCTGCACCAGGGTCGACAAGTCGTCGACGGTGTAGAGGTAGACGTCGCGCAGCTTCGCGACCTCGGGTTCGATGTCGCGCGGCACCGCCAGGTCGACCATGAACATCGGCCGGTGTTTGCGTGCCTTCAGCGCCCGCTCGACGGCGCCCAGGCCGATGATGGGCAACGAACTCGCGGTGCAGGAGACCACGGCATCGAACTCGTGCAGGCGCTGCGGCAGGTCGGCCAGGCGCATGGCCTGGGCACCGAAGCGGCCGGCCAGCTTCTCGCCCCGTTCCAGCGTGCGGTTGGCCAGGGCCATGCTCTTGGGTGTGCGCGCTGCGAAATGGGTGGCGACCAGCTCGATCATCTCGCCAGCGCCGACAAACAGCACCTGGATGTCTTCGAGCTTCTCGAACAGCTGCGAGGCCAGTCGCACCGCGGCGGCGGCCATGCTGATGCTGTGGGTGCCGATCTCGGTGGAACTGCGCACTTCCTTGGCCACCGAAAACGAACGCTGGAACAGCTGGTGCAGCGTGGTGCCCAGCGTGCCGGCTTCGTCGGCCTGGCGCACGGCCTGCTTCATCTGGCCCAGGATCTGCGGCTCGCCCAGCACCATGGAATCCAGCCCGGCGGCGACGCGGAAGGCATGGCGGGCCGCGGCGCGGTCTTCCTTCACATAGGTGAAGCCCTGCAGCTGGCTGCCGCTGACACCGCCTTGTTCGGCCAGCCAGTCGACGGCCGGGCGCACCAGTTCGTGCACCTGGCGCGGGTCGGCCGCCACGTACAACTCGGTGCGGTTGCAGGTGGAGACCAGGGCCGCCTCGGGCGCGTTGCGCTGCAGGCGTTCCCGCAGGGCGCGCAATGCAGGCGTCAGCTGCTCGGGGCCGAATGCCAGCTTGCCCCGCAGGTCCAGCGGTGCCGTCGTGTGGTTGAGCCCGAGGGCGAAGACGCTCACGGGGTCGATTGTAAGATTTGCGCCTGCCTCGCGGCGGCGCACGGGATTGACCGGCGTCAAGCCAGGCCCAAGCTGCACCAACAACAACCGACTCTGACCGTGGGACCGCTGGACGCCTTGTGGCATCTGCTGAATTTCGTGCTGCCCGGCTTGGCGCTGGGCGCGCTGGCGGCTGCCGGCGCCAAGCTGCTGTGGCGGCGCGAACTGGCCGCCGTGGCCTGGAAGCGGCTGGCCCGCGACGCCGCCATTGCCAACACGCTGGTGCTGGTGGCGGGCCTGGTGATCACGCGCCACGACGGGCGCATGGCGACCTATGCCGCCATGGTGCTGGCCTGCGCTGTCACGCTGTGGTGGCGAGGGTTTGTTCGACGGTGACCGGCGCGCCGCGCAGCGAGTGCGGCAGGGCTTCGGTGATCGTCACGTCCAGCATCTGGCCGACCAGGCGCGCGGCGTTCGGACCACCATCGAAGTTGACGATGCGGTTGCACTCGGTGCGGCCCATCAGCTCCGGCGCGTTCTTGCCGGGCTTTCGGGATGGCCCTTCAACCAGGATGCGCTGCACCGTGCCAACGCGGCTGGCGCTGATGCGGCGCACGTTGTCTTCGATCGTGGCTTGCAGGTGCTGCAGGCGCTGGAGCTTCAGGTCCTGCGGCGTGTCGTCGTGCAGCGCCGCGGCCGGCGTGCCCGGGCGCTTGCTGAAGACGAAGCTGAAGCTGCTGTCGTAGCCGATGTCCTCGATCAGCTTCATCATCTTGCCGAAGTCTTCTTCGGTTTCGCCGGGGAAACCGACGATGAAGTCCGAGGACAGGCTGATGCCAGGGCGCACGGCGCGCAGCTTGCGGATCGTGCTCTTGTATTCCATCGCGGTGTAGCCGCGTTTCATCGCCATCAGGATGCGGTCGCTGCCATGCTGCACCGGCAGGTGCAGATGGCTCACCAGCTTGGGCACACGGGCATAGACATCGATCAGTCGCTGCGTGAACTCGTTCGGATGGCTGGTGGTGTAGCGGATGCGCTCGATGCCGGGGATCTCGGCCACCACCTCGATCAGCAGCGCGAAGTCGGCGATCTCAGCGGTGTCTCCCATCACACCACGGTAGGCGTTGACGTTCTGCCCCAGCAGCGTCACTTCCTTCACACCTTGTTCGGCCAGGCCCGCCACCTCGACCAGCACATCGTCGAAGGGGCGGCTGACCTCTTCGCCGCGTGTGTAGGGCACCACGCAGTACGAGCAGTACTTCGAACAGCCTTCCATGATGGAGACAAAGGCGCTGGCGCCTTCGACACGTGCCGGCGGCAGGTGGTCGAACTTCTCGATCTCGGGGAAGCTGATGTCCACCTGCGGCCGGCGCTCGGCCTTGCGCGCCTGGATCATCTGCGGCAGCCGGTGCAGCGTCTGCGGGCCGAACACCACGTCGACGTAGGGCGCCCGTTCTATGATCGCGGCGCCTTCCTGGCTGGCCACGCAGCCGCCGACGCCGATGATCACGCCCTTGCTCTTCAGGTGCTTGACGCGGCCCAGGTCGCTGAACACCTTCTCCTGCGCCTTCTCGCGCACCGAGCAGGTGTTGAAGAGGATGAGGTCGGCCTCGTCGACGTTGCTCGTCGGCTCGTAGCCCTCGGCGGCACGCAGCACGTCGGCCATCTTGTCCGAGTCGTACTCGTTCATCTGGCAGCCGAAGGTGCGGATGAAGACTTTCTTCTGCGTCGTCTGGCTCATGGCTTGCTCCAGCGTTGGGCCAGCGGATCGAAGGTCCAGTTGGCGGCTTCGGCCGCCGTCTGCGGCCAGGGCTGGTTGGCGCGTTCTGCGGCGTTCAGCACCCAGACCTCAAGCACGGCACCGGTGAGGTCGGCCGTGTAGTGCACCAGCCAGCGCCCGCCGGCCAGCGTCGACGACACCTGCAGCAGGTTGTTTTCGCCGCGGATGCGAGCACCCGGCGACAGGCGTGCCGGCTGGCCGTTCAGCAGCACCTCGGGCGGTGTGGCGACAGCCAGTTCGGCACGCAGCGCATTGGGCGGGAAGTTGCGATGCACCTGCGCCTGCACGGGCAGGGCGGCGATGGCGGCGGCACAGGCGGCAGCCACGACAACACAGCGAATCATGGTGTGGATCCAGGGGCTGTGAAAGACGAAGGCCCGAGGCGGCAAAGCCTCGGGCCCGGGATCTGGTGGCGCTTCAGGGATTTGAACCCCGGACCTGCGGATTATGATTCCGTCGCTCTAACCAACTGAGCTAAAGCGCCTGAGCCTCACATTATATGACGGCTCGGACCGGAGTTGCATGTTCAGCTTTTTCAAGAAGAAGACCCCGCCTGTCGCGCCGGTCACCACGCCCGTTGCACCGGCCGCACCCGTGCTGGCCGCGCCGGCGCCTGCCGAGCCTGTGC
>JBASTF010000441.1:0-2614 GCA_049274755.1 Rubrivivax sp.
CGCTTCGGCTGCGGCCCCGGTGCCGGCCGCCGCGTCGTCCCCGCCACACCACGACTGGCCACCATCGACACGGCTGGACTACCGCCTCACCGGCAACTACCGCGGCCCCATCGAAGGCCAGGCCCAGGTGCAGTGGCTGCTGGCCGGCACCCGCTACCAGGTGCACCTGGACGTCAGCGTCGGCCCGGCCTTTGCGCCGCTGCTGCAGCGCCGCCACTCCAGCGAAGGCGAGATCACGGAGCAGGGCCTGCGGCCCAGCCGCTACGACGAAGAGTCCAAGGTCGTGTTCCGCGACCCGCGGCGTCTCACGCTCTGGCTGGACAGCGAAGAACTGCGCCTGCCCAACGGCCAGCGTGTGCCGCGGCCTGCCGGCGTGCAGGACAGCGCCAGCCAGTTCGTGCAGATGGTGTGGCTGTTCACGACCCAGCCGGCCCTGCTGCAGCCGGGCCGCAGCATCGACGTGCCGCTGGCGCTGCCGCGTTATGTCGAGACCTGGACCTACGACGTGCTGGCGCACGAGACGCTGGAGACGCCGGCCGGCAGCATCGCGACGCTGCATGTGAAACCGCGCCGCGAGCCGCGGCCGGGCGTGGACCTGACGGCCGAGATGTGGGTGGCGCCCGCGCTGCAATACCTGCCGGTGCGCATCCTGATCCGGCAGGACAGCCAGAACTACGTGGACCTGCTGATCACCGCGCTGCCGCTGCAGGCGGCGCCCGGCGGCACCGGCCGCTGATGCAGGGCCGAGCTTTTATAGTCCTTTGCACCTTGCCAGGAGACCTGCCATGACCGAGCCCCTGATCCTCACCGACGTTCGCGGCGAAGGACCGCGCCGCACTGCGCTGATCACGCTGAACCGCCCCAAGCAGCTGAACGCGCTGAACGATGCGCTGATGGACGAACTCGGCGCCGCGCTGCGTGCCTTCGATGCCGACGAGGGCATCGGCTGCATCGTCATCGCCGGCAGCGAGAAGGCGTTCGCCGCCGGTGCCGACATCGGCATGATGGCCAGCTTCGACTACATGGATGCCTACAAGGGCAACTACATCACCCGCAACTGGGAAACGGTGAAGGAGGTGCGCAAGCCCGTCATCGCCGCGGTGGCCGGCTTTGCGCTGGGCGGCGGCTGCGAACTGGCGATGATGTGCGACTTCATCGTCGCCGCCGAGACGGCGAAGTTCGGCCAGCCCGAGATCAAGCTCGGCATCATTCCCGGCGCCGGCGGCACGCAGCGCCTGCCGCGTGCGGTGGGCAAGAGCAAGGCCATGGACCTGGTGCTGACGGCGCGCATGATGGACGCCGCCGAAGCCGAACGCTGCGGCCTGGTCTCGCGTGTGGTGGCGGCCGACAAGCTGCTCGACGAAGTGCTGGGCGCTGCAGCCGCGATCAATGCGATGAGCGCGCCCAGCGTGATGATGGCCAAGGAATGTGTGAACCGCGCGTTCGAAGGCGGCCTGGCCGACGGCGTGAGTTTCGAGCGCCGGCTGTTCCATTCGCTGTTTGCGACGCTGGACCAGAAGGAAGGCATGGACGCCTTCGTCAACAAGCGCAAGCCGGTGTTCCAGCACCGCTGAGGCGCCGACTGCGCGACCCGCAGCCGCTGCGCGCCACCGTTCCGATTTCCGTAACGCGGCCTTGTCGGGCCGGCCATTTTTCGTTCCTGGGGCAAACCCTAGAGTTCAGCCCATGGACAACGCCGGTCAAGCATCCACCGACCCACGGTCCTCCAACCAACGCGGATGCTGCAGGGAAACCACCATGAGCAAGCTGAACCTCCTGACCTATCCGGCCGTCGCGATCCTCTCGCTGGTGGCGGCCGGTGCTGCCTTCGCCGGCGACATCACCCCCGACGACAGCGCGACGCAGATGTTCACGACGACCAAGACCCGCGCGCAAGTGCAGGCCGAGCTGTTCGCCGCCCGTGCCGACGGCTCGATCAAGGTCTGGTCGACGAGCCACAACCCGCTGGCCCTGGCCAAGTCGGACAAGACACGCGACCAGGTGATGGCCGAACTGCGCGATGCCGAACGTGATGCCGACTACGCCGTCACCTGGTACGGCGAAGACAGCGGTTCGTTTGCGCTGGCGCGCACGTTGCCCTCGCGTGTCGCCGGCCCGGTGTACGCCGCCGTCACGACGAAGACGGCGCAGTAAGCCGTCGCCCTCAGGGGGCCAGCCAGCGCTGGCCCTCGGCATCGAAGCGTGCACGCCGGTGACCCTCGGCGTGCAGCTCCAGCCAGTCCAGCGACTGCACCTCGGCCGTGAGCATCGCAAAGTGCTCGCGGCTGCCGCGCTCCGGCAGTGGCCGCGCCAGTGGCGCGCCCGGCGGCAGCGGCGACAGGTAGTCCTGCGCCGCCGGTGTCAGCTTGATCTTCGCCCAGCGCGAAGACACAGCCAGCCCCTCGGTGTCGGCCTGCAGCCGCACCTTCAGCCGCAGTTGCCAGCCCAGCTGTTCCGACCACAGCACCAGCATGGCCTGCGGCTGCACCGCCGCCTGCGCCAGCTTGGCGCTGCGTGCATCGGTGTACAGGCGCAGCAGGCGCGCGGCCGTGTCCACCTCGCGCAGCACGACGCTGCGGGCATCGACGCCGTCGCCGTCGCGTGTGGCCAGCAC